>NZ_KE384569.1:73140-198139 GCF_000426785.1 Bradyrhizobium sp. th-b2 | reverse complement strand
AGTCGGGTGCTGGCCTGTTTTATCCCCTAGTGGCCTAGTTTGATTTTCGGAGTGGCCTGTTTTGAATTAACCGAGCGGCAACCAATGCTTAGCCGTTGTTCTCGGTAGGACTACTGAGTCGCGCACCGGATGTTCTGGCCTTAGCAATCCTTATGGTCCGCCAAGTGTTCTTCATCCACCGAGGAGAAGTGTTACCGGGGTTCTCCGTGGGTGAACGGAGTTCCTGACAACGAGCCAATCACCGTAGTTCTACGGCTTGGCACGAACTGCACTGGAGCTACCAAGTTTTCCCGGCGTAGACTGCCCCTCTACGTGGGGTTGTGTCATGTCAAATGACCTGTTTTTCCGATTCTGGGCTGTAATCCTAGGTCTCAGCCCGATAGCAATCATGGCGTTTGCTTTCCTTGCAAACTGATAGCTATGTCGGCCCGTATGCACCAACCGGGTCGCTAGATGGCCCCAGCAGCCAGCCTCCCATAGGGCCCCCAAAGGTTGCTGGGGTCGCTAATCAGAGGCCGCCTCAGTTGGCGGCCTCTTTCATTACGAGCCCTTCCCTGAGTCTTCCTCGGGCGCATACTCCAACGACAGTTGGGTGGGGACGACGGGATCGCGCTAGACGGGAGTGAGTACTACCTGTTTCTGGCGAACGAGGCCGACCCTGAGCAGCCCATCCAAATCCTCGCCAAGTTCGTGTCAGAGAGGGAAGCGGGCCGGTTCGCACGGCTCCCCTCGTCCAGATCGTCGGCCCAAAGAAACGGCCCCAGCGCGTTGGAACGAACGCTGAGGCCGTTTGCCCCGCCGCCGAATAGAAAGGGGCCGCCTCGCATCGTGCGGCCCCCAGCCGAGGGAAATTCTCGAAAAACACGCTACGGGATGAAAACAGGACCTGCCCCGGCAAGAGTCCGTTTACACTTATCCACAGGGCTTGGGGATTCCGGGAGAGCACGGTGTTTCCAAGAAAAGGCCCCAAAAGCTAGCCCCATTCCATCTTGTCGGTGACAGCCCCGTGAATAAAAAGGCGCCCAGTCTCAGATCATGGCGCCGTACCAAATTACGAGTGCGAAGATCACCAGCAACGCGATGGTGATGATCTGTTCACCGACGGGTATCGGTTGTTTGTCCATGACCCCGCGCTGAATCGAAACGGCCCCGGACGGGCTTGGGGAACACACCGGGGCCGCTTCATTGGGCGCCCCTGTCCGGAGGAGCGCGATTCACGGTACCGGGAAAAAGTGGCAATGGAAAACTGTCTTCGCGGACTACCCCACAAGTGTCCTAGCGCCAAAAAATAGGCCCCGGCAGTGAAGCCAAAGGCCAGTATTTCCTATGCTCGAAGCGAGCAGGCTCCAATGGGCTATCGTTTAACACGGCGAGTTCCCAATTGCCACTTTTTCCCGATTCCTCAGTCTGTCCTATTTTGCTAGGAGGAGTGTCCTGGTTAGGACAACACCGGTAATCGGGTGCCGGTCTGTTTTATCCCCTGGCGGCCTGGTTTGAATTTTGGCGTGGTCCGTTTTGGATTAAGCGAACAGAAACCAAGGCTTGGCCGATGTTCTCAGTAGGACTACTGAGCGGCCTTATTCACTGTTCTGGGCATATAAATCTTGATGATGTTTAATTCGTTCTTGCGAGAACAAAAGATAGGGCCGTCCGTGACCGGGATGGACCGAACGGCCCCAGCCAGCCCGTAGTACCAAAATGGAAGAATGGGCCGACACTCCCAGTTACGGGACATCAGGCAACCGGTTGCGCGAGAGGCGTTGCTGAGCCCCTTTGACCGATTGGCTAATGCCCCCGGGATTAAGATCGCTCAGCGAGAAACTAACCCACGATAACTTGGTTATAGAGCATCACCGGCACGATTTTGGGCGTCGGTGGCTGAGAGACCTACCGGGCTCCCGCCTTTCATTGGAATGGGAGCGCACGCCATGTGTGCGAAGTGTGTCGAGTTGGACGAAAGAAGCGTCCATTACGCTGCGCTCGCCCGAACGATCACGGATCGGCAGACCGTCGACGGCATCGCGCAGTTAATTGCAGAGCACGAAGCCCAGAAGCGCAAGCTGCATCCGGAGCCGAAAGAGTAAGACCGCCCTCGGCTGGCGAACGCGCTTCGTTCCTGTTTTCAATTGATAGCCCCGCAAACGTTTCTGATATCCGCAGATTGTGCCAACGAGAGAAGCGGCGCTCTTTTTGGCGACCGGCTGTGAACCTTTCGTTGCTCCGGCAAGACCGACCATCACCGGGATTTTTGTTCGTACCCTCTCGGGGCTAGAGCCCAGCGCCGCCTGCAAGATTTTCAAGCGGGCGGCGTTGTGCTGTCCGGCGTCGTTCGATCACTCGAAACGGCCCCGGCGCGCGGGCTAGCGGGATACGCGCCGGGGCCGCCCCCTTTGGCGCTCCGTCCGGAGAGCGCAATTCACTGTATCGGGAAAAAGTGGCAACGGAATGCGCCCTCGCGGATTACCTCATTTTGACAAGTGTCCTAACTGCCCGCAGCGCGGAACATCCCGTCTTTCGATCCGTTGATGATTCATCACCGCACCGCCCGTGGGCATCGACCGGTGATGAGATCGCCCGGTTAGTGCTCCCGCCCAACAACCAGCAGGGTGCAGCGCCATGCAGAAGCGGCGTCGCTTCAGGCACTCGCAATCACCGGAAGAACGTCTTGCCGACGAGGCCATGCGCCTGCGCGAGCAAGCCAGCACGCTTCCCCCATGTACCAAGAAAGAGGCCCTGCTGAGGAAGGCGCGGCATGACGAGACCACCGCTCACTTGACGGAGTGGCTGATGTCCCTGGGTTTGCGGATGCCCCTCTAGATCAGGGAGGACGACCATGCAGGCGAACCACCACCATATCGATGGCGTGGAGGTTGCCTTTGTCTGCGCTGCGGCGGTGTCGCTTGTGGCCCTGTTCGTCAGCGTGGCTTGGCTCTTGCTGCGGTGACATCCAGCGGTGACATCCAGCCGGGGAACGCGGACGGCTGCGGGCTGTTCTGCGCTGCCTCATTCATCGCTTCGACGATCCAAACGAAAAGGGCCCCGGCGAGGGGGACCCGCCGAGGCCAGAACAACTTAGTCACTCGATTCTAGGCCTCACACCGACACTTTGCCGGGTGCGTTTGGAGTACCGGAGTCATACGGACCAAAGATGTGAACCTTGCGCCCCGCTCGTCCGTAGCTGTCCAGGTCAGGATTTTGCCAACCCTCCTGGGGCTAGAACCAACGCCGTCCGTCGTATTTCAATGCGGGCGGCGTTGCTCATTTTTGGGCCCTGGAACAGCAATCCGGGGAACGAACCGAAACCTGGAGAGTCGGTTCTCAAGCTCCCGGCCTTAGCCCCCAAGCCCACCGGGAGTAGCGATCCCCGGCGCTGTGAAACCTCCGGCGCCCGGGGATCGTTGGTTGGCGAAAGGCCGATGCAATCTTCAACAGGAATGACCAATGCGATGACCGGTGGGGACCAGGCAATTGGCTGACGAGGGCCGCCCGCTCCACAAGGCTCGCCCCATGACCTGCTGGTCCCGTCACAAAATAAACGACCCCAGCGCGGGGGCCACGCTGAGGCCGACCTTCCCACATCGTCGGTGCCGTCGGCGGACAGCAACCGAACCTGTGACAACTGGGCGCTGCCCAAGTCGGTTCCTGTTGAGCGAACGTCGTCCGCATATATTTCAAGCGGGCAGCGTTGTGCCGGAAGACACGCCGAGGCCGGAAAACCGGCATCGTCGCGCGGCATCCGCACGCGGGACGCATTGCCGAGATCAATTAACGTGTTAAGATTTATCGACTCCGACAATCAGCCGACAAGAGCCCGGAGCGACGTCAATGCTGACACCGCGGACCAGAGTTTTCCGAGATGCTCGAACGGCCGTCAGAAGAGGAAGCGCTGAAGCTCGCGATTGCGTTCTTCTGGATCCTGGAGCCCGACAGGCGCGCGGAAGTTTTGGCGCTCGCGGAAAAATACGCCAGAGAAGCTCCTGTCGTCGCGGATCGCGTTCACTTCAGCTTGCTCGACCACGTGAGGCACGAAAGCTATCCCGCTTCCGAGCGTCCTGATCCGAAGAAATCGATGTCCTGACCGGGACGGCACCGGCAGGTAACCAGAACCTTCGCCCGGCCATCCTGACGGCTATCGCCGCCCCTGCTCCGACCCGAGTTCCCGGTTCGAGCGGCTGACGAAGCCGGTGCGGAAAGGCGGCCATCCAGCGATGGGCCGCAATCCGTAGTTCTCCGGGCGAGAACAAAGTTCCTGCGGCGGATGGTCCCACACACGCGGCGTGCCGCTTGGATAATCAACAAGTTACCGGCAGGCCTGATCACGCTGGACAACGGGTTTGGCACAATCTGCATAATACCTTAGTACCTCTCCTGACCCCCGAAAAAACTACGTAGCCTTCACAGGAAGACTCAAGGTTCCGCCAGTGTTCGTAACATTGGCGCGTCCGGCCGGCGCTGCCTGCGCGTCGCGAGGCAGGCGATGCGGCCGACGGACGGATCCTCTTCCAGGGTCCATAACGAAGAGCGAATGGGCGCAATTTTCACATTACCGTTTGACGGGTTTTAGTTATTGATACAACTTTTAGTTTAAGATTCGAAGACCGCCTTTCAATTGCGGAACCGGTCCAGATGATCCACAGGGGCGTCGAATTCAGTGTCACGCAGCTGGTGGCCGGCGTCTGGGGATGGCGCTTCCAGATCGGCGATCGGATCTTCACGGGCAAGACCGAGGCGAAACTCGACCTGCTTGCGATCCGCCGGGTGCAGCTGCGGATCGACCGCGAGTTGAACAAGGTCGGGCGGGGACGGACCCGCGGACGCAGCGATTGCGATTGAGGCGCAGTCTGTCCGGCAAGCGCCGGATGATTGTCTTGACGCGTTTTCTTCACGCGAACCAGCGTCGAAAACGCTCTAATCCGCGCTGGCCAGCCGCCGCATCGTGAACTCGATGTCGCCGCCGGGCAGCTCACGCCAGCTCTCGACGGTGCTCATATAGGCCGCCTTCGGATAGCGCTTGAGAAAGTCACGCGCCCGCAGGCGGGCCTGATCCCGCGGCAAGCTGAAGGTCTCGCGCAGATAGCCGTCATCCGGCTTGCGCCGCTCGGCCATCCGGCTGGCGAGATCGCGCGGACGAAACACCATTGCCGCAACTCCGGACCAACTGACGACGCCCCCAATATAGGCGCCGCGCCAGGAGATTCCGAGTCCGTGGGAGACGACGAAGCCGGCCCGAACGGGGGCGCTACTGGCTGCGCTGCGCCGAGCTTGCGGGCTGCGCGGTGCTTCCGGTCTTGGTCTTCGGCTTGGCGGGGGGATGGGCTGTCGCCTTCGGCGCGTCGCTGCGCACGACACCCCAGGGATCGGACGATCCCTTGGCATCGGGAATCTTGCTGAGCGAGTCCTTGTAGGCCTTGTCGTTGACCGCGTCCCGATCCTTCTCCTCCTGGGTCTTGCTTTTGACCTCGGGCATCAGGTTGACGTTCGGCATTTGCGCATAGGCCGGCGCCGACAGCAGCACCGCAACCGCAACCGCGCACAAAACTCTCATAACAACGCTCCTTGCATTTTCAGCAGTGGTATATCACCGCAAGAAAGCCGCCGCCAAGCGCGCCTGCCCCTGCCCTAGAGATGGTCTGATTTGCAGGATTTCGGCGACTGCACCCAGTCGTCCCAGATCGGACCGCAGCGCGTGCAACCGCTCAGCGCAAGCCCGATCGCAATCACGCCGCCCAGCATCGCCAACCTGCGGAACATGTACGCCCCCACCACTGACGAGGGGCAATTGGGCTATGGAACTGGGGCATTTTCAAGCCGGGCACGGCGCTTGCACGCCGCGCACGCGCGTCGGAGCGCAGCGCACGCGCACATCGGTTTGACCAGGCGGCCGCGCAAATTACACTGCGCAACAAAGCAGAAAAGGAATCGATCAAATGACTTTGGCGATGAGCTGGGACGAATGGACGCGGCACGACGGGACGGCGCTCGCCGAGCGCGTCCGGAACGGCGAGCTGACGCCGCGGGAGCTGGCGTCCCAGGCCGCCGCCGCCATCGCCAAGGTCGATCCCGCGCTGACGGGCGTGGTCGAGCTGTTCGACGACGTGATCGCCGATCCCGCACGCGACGGCGCCGATCTCAACGGACCGTTCGCCGGCCTGCCCTTCCTGATGAAGGATCTCGGCCCGACCTTGAAGGGCCGGCTGCAGGAGATGGGCTCGCTGATGATGCGCGGCAATCGCGCGGCGGCGGATACCTTCCTGACGACGAAGCTGCGCAAGGCCGGCCTCAATTTGATCGGCCGCACCACCACGCCGGAGTTCGGGGTCTGCAGCTCGGCCGAAAACCCCGCCGTCTATGTCACGCGCAATCCCTGGAACACCGACTACACCACCTGCGGCTCGTCGGCCGGCAGCGCGGCGATGGTTGCCGCCGGTGCCGTGCCGATCGCGCATGCGACCGACGGCGGCGGCTCGATCCGGATTCCCGCCGGCGTCAACGGCAATATCGGGCTGAAAGTGTCGCGCGGCGTGTTCTCGCTCGCGCCGCATCTGTCCGATCTCACCGGGCTGGTCTCGATCCAGGGCTGCCAGTCGCGCACGGTGCGCGACACCGCTGTCTTCGTCGATGCATGCCGCGGCCCGGCGCCCGGCGAATTCATGCCGTTCTGGACTTCGGCGGAGCCCTATACGGCGATGATCGCGCGCGATCCCGGGCGGCTCAGAATCGCGCTGTCGCACAGCTGGGGCGACTATCGCGCGACGCCGCATATCGCCGCCGAGCTCGCGCGGGTCGGACGCTTCCTCGAAGGCCTGGGCCATCAGGTCGATTACGCACTGCCGTCGATCGACTACGGGGACGCCTTCGCGGCCCAGACCACCTGCTACATCAGCAATTTCGCCGTCGTGATCAGCAACATGCTCGCCGCACGCGGACTGGAGCGGCCGCCGGCGGATTTGATCGAGCCGATCAATATCCGCATCTGGGAGCATGGCAGGCACTTTAGCTTCGCCGATCGCGCCCGCATGCAGGCAACCTTCAACACGACGGCGCGCGGCTTCGGCGCCTTCTTCGAGGATTGGGACATCATCCTGACGCCGATCACGGCGCTGCCGACGCCGAAGGTCGGCACCACGGAATATCTCACCATCAGCGACAATCCGTCGGTGCTGGACTGGTTCGGCAATCTCTGGCGCAACTTCGCCTTCACGCCGCTTGCCAATCTGTGCGGCATCCCGGCGATCTCGCTGCCGCTTGCAACCAACGAGCACGGCCTGCCGCTCGGCATTCAGGCGATCGGAAAACAGGCCGATGACGGGTCGCTGCTGCAGCTCGCGGCCCAGATCGAACGGGCGATCGACGGCAAGTGGAATGACGGCAAGCGGCCTGGCGTGCATGTCACGCGCGACTAGGCAATAAAGAGCAAGCAAGAAACCAAGCGGAGGAAACGGAACGTCATGCAGCAGGCCGGTGAATTCGGGATCGACGACGCGCGACGCGTGCTCGGCGACGTCTTTGCGCCATGGGTGCAGGACCTCAATCTGTCGATCGAGCTGTTCGACTTTGCGCCGCCCGCCGGTGGCGGTGCCGACTGGCAGCCCGGCGCCATCCTGCGCATGCCGTTTTCCGAGCGGCTGTGCCGCCAGGGCGGCATCGTCTGCGGCCAGGCGCTGATGGCGTTCGCCGACACCGCGATGGTGCTCGCCAATCTCGCGGCCAACAAGGGCTATCGTCCGATGACGACGGTCGACCAGACCACGCATTTCATGCGCGCGGCGACCGCGTCCGATGTGCTGGCCGACGCCCGTGTGGTCCGGCTCGGCCGTACCATGAGCTTCGGCCGCGTCACGCTGCTCTCCGCCACCGACAACAAGCCGGTGGCGATGGTGTCGAGCGCATTCGCGATGCTGCCGGGATAGAGCACAATCCGGAAAAGTGCGAAGCGGTTTTCCCTCGCGACAAACGCTAGGCGTTTGCGCGGGGATTATGCTCAAACAAGAAACGTCATTTGCCGAGAACGGCCTCGGCGGCATTGACGATGCTGATCGTCGGGTTCTTTCCGCAATAGGTGCCGAACTTCTTGGCATTCTCCACGAACACATCGGTGTCGATGATCGCCTCGTCGGAATCGCCCTTGTACCAGCCGTCCATCCAGATCAGCACCATCTTGATGGTATCGTCGCCGCCTTCGACGAACTGCTTGCAGGTCATGGTCGACAGATCGAGGACGGTGGCCTTGGCCGGCGCGGACGACAGGGCAAGCGCGACGGCAAGCATGATCGAGGCAGTGAACTTCATCGCAATCTCCATGGACAATGATCTGAAATGAACAGGTCGCCGGAAGCCCAGCGCGTCCGCTCGCGACCTCGTAAGCGAAGCATTGCAGCGAACGCAAGCATGGCATCGCGCAGATCGTTCTGCACGTCGTTTCGGTGCACGGAGTGAGAATCCGTGTCGCCGATTTGTCATGTGACGCCTCAGCGAACGCGCAGTCGAGCTACACGACCTTGACGCGCCTCCTGCGCCAGCGCCAGAACAACCCGACAAGCACGATCAGCACCGCGCCGGCCGCGACTGCCTTCGCGGCAAATCGTCCGCCGGGACGATCGATCAAGCGCGCGAGAAGCGAAACACCCTCGCCCTGACGCGGCAGGCGAAATGCGACCACGCTGTCGCCGACCGATGTGCCGGCTTCGGAATGGCCGCCGGCGCCGATGACGACATATTGCTCGCCCTTCCAGAGATAGGTCATCGGATTGGCGACGCCCGGCACCGGAAGCCGGCCGAGCCACAATTGCTTGCCCGATCTGGCATCGAACGCGCGCAGATAGGCATCCATCGCGCCGGTGAAGACGAGGCCGCCCGCGGTGATCGCGACGCCATTGACCAGCGGCGTGCCGGTATCGAGCGCGATGCCGAGCGGCGCGAGATCCTCGCTGGTGCCGACCGACGAATGCCAGAGGATCTTGCCGGCCTTGAGATCGACCGCCACCGTCTCGCCCCACGGCGGCTTGTTGCACGGCGATCCAACCGCCGACTTCGCCAGCGCCCGCGACATCGCGAACGGCGCCCCTTCCTGCTGACCGAAATCATGTCCGGGCGGCGGGTCGAAGCCCTTGGCCTGGTCGCGCGGGATCAACGTGATGATGTGCGCCGCGTGGCTGACATTGGCGTAGAGGATCTGGTTGACCGGATCGAACGCTGCGCTGCCCCAGTTCACGCCGCCGCCGGTCATCGGATAGACGATCGTGCCTTGCGTCGACGGCGGCGTGTAAAGCCCCTCGTTGCGGGATTGCGAGAGCAGCTTCTCGCAAGCCGAGCTCCCGACGCCCGGCAGCAATCCGGCGACATCATCGGCCGTCATGCGCTGCGTCAGCAGCGGCGGCACGTGGGTCGGGAACGGCTGCGTCGGCGACAGTTTCTCGCCGTCGGCGCCGTTTTGCGGCACCGCGCGCTCCTCGACCGGCCACACCGGCTTGCCGGTGTCGCGATCGAGCACGAACACAAAGCCCTGCTTGGTCGGCTGGATCACGACGTCGCGCATGCCCGAACCGGTGTCGATCCGCGCCAATGTCGGCTGCGCCGGCAGGTCGTAGTCCCAGACGTCGTGATGCACGGTCTGGAATGCCCACACGAGCTCGCCGGTCTCGATCCGCAGCGCGACGACGGAATTGGCGTGCTCGTCATTGCCGGGACGCTTGCCGCCCCAGAAATCGGGACTGGGCGATGTCGTCGGCAGGAACACCAGGCCCCGCTCCTCGTCCACCGACATCGGCGCCCAGACATTGCTGTGACCGGCCTCGATCCCGTCATGCACCAGCGGATCGAACGTCCAGCGCAGCTGGCCGGTCCGCGCGTCAAAGGCCCGCACCGCGCCGAGCGGCGCATCGACCCGCCGGTTGTCGCCGATCGCGGATCCGACCACCACCACGCCGCGTCCCGTCACCGGCGCCGACGTGATCTGGAACTCGCCCGGCCATGCCAGCTTCATGCCGGCGTCGATCTTGATCTCGCCAGCGTTGCCGAAATCAGCGCAAGGCTTGCCGGTTCTGGCGTCGAGCGCGATCAGGCGCGTGTCATTGGTGCCGGTGAAGATGCGTGACTTGCAGGCCGCGCCGTCAGCCGCACGATCATCCGTCCAGTGCGCGACACCGCGGCAGACGAAGCGGTTGGCAGGCCGCTGCGCCATGCTGATCTTCGGATCGAACCGCCATTTCTGCGCACCGGTGCCGGGATCGAGCGCGATCACCTCGTTGAACGGCGTGCAGAGGATCAGGCTGTCCTCGACCAACAGCGGCGTCACCTCGAACTTGGTCCGCTTCATGACCTCGGGCGGGCGCGCGTCGAGATCGCCGGTGCGGAATTCCCAGCCACGCACCAGCGTGCCGACATTGTCTGATGTGATCTGGGTCAACGGCGAGAAGCGCTGTCCCCCGCGGTCACCGCCCCAATACTCCCAGGCGAGCGCCGGCTGGCTACACAGCACCACCGCGGCAACCAGGCGAAACAACGACCGCATTGCGTCCTCCCGCGAGTTGCGATCATCAAGCGTCGCATCTCACGCGGGGAAAGCGTTTACGCGATTGGCGCGTCAGTATCCACCCCTGTGATATCCGCCGCCATCATTGCCGCGATAGCCACCACGACCGCCGCCGATGCCAATTCCGATTCCTATTCCGACAGGCGGCCCGACAGGCTCGTCGACCACGGCAGGAGGCGGACGGCGCACCACCACGACGTCGTCCTCGACCACGACGCGCGGCGGGCGCTTGCCTGCGCGCCGCGGCGGATCGGGATCGACGCGCTTCTTGGCCGGCGCATCGGCCTTCTGCAACTGCGGCGGCGCGGCGTTGCAGGGACAGGTCGGCGCCGCCAGCGCGACATTGGTCGCGGGCACACTGACCGCAGCGGCCGGCGTCAGATCGGGACGATAGCGCAGCCGTTCGATCATCTTGCGCGCGGTGGCTGTAAGGTCGGTGTCAGGATATTGCGCGAGGAAGCCACGATAGGCCGCCGCCGTGTTGGCGAGAATGGCATCATTCCACGCCACCATCCGGCGATGCCGGTCGAGCCAGTCGCGCGCCTGCAGGCCGCGCGGCGTGCCGGCGAAGATCGCGGCGAAGGCCTCATAGGATTCGTCGGTGCCGTCGACCACGATCAACTCGCTTGCGGCCTCGATCGGCTTGCCCTGCAATTCGCGTTTCCATTCGTCGACGGTGCGTTTGGCGGCGGCGGGTTGCGGCGTGGCCGCGGGCGACGCCGAAGCCGAACCTGCCATGAAGCGGAAGTCGTCGGTGAGCGACGAGGAATCCCATGGTGTCTGGCGGCCGTCGGTCACCTTGTACACCGCAAGGCGAACGCGCTTGAACGTGTCCTCGATCGGAATGCCCGGCTCCTTCGCCGAGGCCAGCAACGCGGTCGTATACGGGCTGTTGGCGCCGCTGCCGTCCTCGGCTTCCGCGCCCGGCGACGTCGAGAACGACACGAAGGTGCCGGGCGCGCCGACCCTGGCATCGACGATGGCAAGCCCGTGCCCCGCGGTCTTGCTGAGCTCCGGGAAAGGATTGTTGCGGCAGGCATCGAGCAGCACGATGCGCATCCGGCTCGGCACCGAGGTCAGCGTGTTCAGGATGTCGTTGAGGCGAACCGCCTGGATCGGGATGTCGGCCTCGCGCTTCGGATCGACATCGACCGGCACCAGATAGTTCTCGCCGTCGATCTGCAAGCCATGGCCGGCATAGAACACCAGCGCCACGGTGTCGGCGCCCTTCGCCGCCACTTGTCCGGCGAAGTCGCTGATCCGGGCGCGCATCTCGTCCTGCGACAGATCGGACGCCGCCGTCACCGCAAATCCGGCATCGGTCAGCATCTGCGACATGGCCCTGGCGTCGTTGGCCGGATTGGGCAGCGCCGGCGCGGACTTGTAGGCCGATTGCCCGATCACCAGCGCCAGACGGTTTTCCGCCAATGCCGGTACGGTGCCGAGCAGGATCGCAGCCGGAACGATCAGGCCGAGGAACGAACGGCGAAACATGGCGGCCTCCGGCGGTGACGTCGGAAATGGGTCGAAAGCCGTCAGACCAAGGTTCAAGCCACGCGGCAACCGACGCCGGTTCGCTGCAGAACTGTCGCGGGGTCCGACGATCGCTTACTGTTTCGGCTTCTTGGCCGGATCGGCGGCCGGCTTGGTGACGCCCCAGGGATCGTATTTTTCCTTGGGTTCGGGGATGCGGTCGAGCGCGGCCTTGTAGGCCTTCTCGTCGACCTTTGGCTTCTGCTCGGTCTTCGCGTCGCCGCCCCCGCCCCCGCCCCCTCGCCGGCCCTGGGCCAGGGTTGGTGTCGCGACCAGCGCCAGAATGACGGCAGCAACCGTGAAGCTTTTCATGTCAGTCTCTCTCCCCCGCGGCCGCAGAAACATCCGGCAATACCGCCACCCCAAACATAACTTGTCTCTCGACATTTGTTGATCGACAAAGCGCCGCGTGGCGCGAATTCAGCGTCACCAGGGGGGCGCAATCTGGGCCGCGGCACATTAAATTAACTCCATGGGACAGAGACAGGTACATGTGGCGGCGCTGCTGGCCGGCGCCGCCCTGATGTTGAGTGGCTGCGGGCTGGCGGACAGCCACGCGGTGTGGCCTGAGATATTGAAGGTCAAGTCCACCGAGCCGGCGCCGCTCGAGGCGCCTCCGGATGTCAAACGGCTGGTCGCGAGCAAGCTGGATTCGGTGTTCACCGCCGGCTCGCAGCCGACCCATGTGCGGGTTTCCGCCCCGCTGCACGACCCCGGCGGCACCGGCTGGACGGCCTGCGTGCAGGCTGAACTGACATCGGTGATCGGCAAGCCGCTCGGGACGCGGACCTATCGCGTGTTCATCAATGGTGGCGCGATCTTCGATCGCCGGCAGGTGGAAGCCGACGACAACTGCCTGACCGAGAATTACGAACCGGTCGACGGCGCCGTTGCGGTGCAAGCGCAACAAAATACCAAGCCGTGAGCCGCCCGCGGCATGCTGAACGCGCCGTTAACATGACCGCTCAAATTGCCTGATGGCCTCAACGGCATTTTCCATTTCTTTCCGCTAGCGTTGCCCTGACGAACGCGGGCCGATCAGGCTCGCGCACCGGGGAAAACAGGGACGTGGCCGATATTGCTGACCAGGCAATGATCCGCCGTGCATCGCATGACGATGCCACGGAGAGGAATGTGCTGCCGCCACTGTCGGGCGCACCGGTCAGCGCATGGCGCGGCCTCGCCGAACGCGCGATCGAGGCCAATGGCTACTACCAGCCCGACTGGGAATTGGCGGTCGATGCCTCGGCGCGCGGCCGCACCGGCGCGTCGCTGCTCAGCGCCACCGGCGATGGCGGGCAATTGATCGGGCTGTTGCCGGTCGTTTCGATGCGGCGGATCTATCGCATTCCCCTGCCCGCGCTGGTCGGCGCCGAACCCTATGGCACGCTGTGCACGCCGCTGCTCGACCGCGACGCCGCCGAGCAGGCGGTCGGCAAGATATTGCAGCAGGCACGCGATGCGGGCGCGCATGCGCTGATCCTCCGCACCATGTCGCTGGAAGGCCCGGCCATGGCCGCCATCCGCGCGGTGCTCGCGCGTGACGGTTTGCAGCCGCGCCTGCTCAGCGCCTATCAGCGCGCGCAGCTCGATGCGACGCGCGATGCCGACCAATTGCTGCGCGACGCGCTCGGGCCTAAGAAGCTGAAGGAGCTGCGCCGCCAGCGTCAACGCCTGGCCGACCATGGCGCGGTGCGCTTCGACGTCGCACGCACGCCGCGAGAAGTTGCCACCGCGCTTGAGACCTTCCTTGTCCTCGAATCCGGTGGCTGGAAGGGCCGACGCGGCACGGCGCTCAGCCAGCATGCCGGCGATGAGGCCTTCATCCGCCGTGCGACGTCGGCAATGGCCGAAGCCGGCCGCTGCGAGATCCTCACGCTGTACGCGGGCGCGACGCCGGTCGCAGGCGGCATCGTGGTGCGCCACCAGGACCGCGCCTTCTTCTTCAAGATCGGCATCGACGAGCGCTTTGCGAAGCATTCGCCCGGCGCGCAATTGACGCTGGAGCTGACGCGGAACCTCTGCGCCGATCCCGCGATCAATTCGGCCGATTCCACTGCAGCTCCCGGCCACCCCATGATCGATCCGATCTGGCGCGGCCGCTTCGCAATCGGCGACGTGCTGCTCCCGCTGCGACGCCGCGATCCGCTGCTACCGGCCATTCACGGCGCGCTGAACATGCACAGGCGCGGCTACGAAGCCGTGCGTGACGCTGTCAGGTGGATCCACCAACGGCGCGCAACGTCCGGATAGCACGACGCCGCTTGCACCAGCCCGCGGATCGAAAGATTGCGCGCGACGGCCTCGGAGCGAGGTCCTCAGCGTTCCCTGAATGCCTCGGAGGCAACCTTGGTGAGCGGCGACAGCAGATAGCTGATGATGCGGCGGTCGTCGGTCTTGACTTCCGCGGTGAGGGTCATGCCCGGGGTGAGCGGTATGATCACGTTATCGATCTTCATCGCCGATTCCTCCAGCGCCACCGTGACGAGGAACACAAAATTCTGCGGCTGCCCGGGCGCGCTCGGCGTGTTCGCCATCGCATTCACGGTGCTGGTGGGGTTGGCCTGCTGGCGCCGCGCCGTCTGCTCGTCGATCGCGTCGTTGGCGACGTTGATGACCTTGCCATGCAGCGAGCCGAACCGGGTGAACGGGAACGTGTCGACCTTGACCACGACGTCCTGGCCGACCTTGATGAAGCCGATATCGGTGTTCGCCACATAGACCTCGGCCTGCAGCCGCCCGCCATCCGGCACGATGCTCAGAAGCTGCTGGCCGGTCGTGACGACCTGGCCGAGCGTCGTGACCGCAAGCGCCTGCACGGTTCCGGAGGTCGGGGCAAGCAGCTTGGTGCGGATCAGCTTGGTATTGGCCTTGGCATATTGCTGCACGGCGTCGTCGAGCTTTTTCTCGGCATCGGCGAGCTTCGTGCTGTTATCGGCGATGAAGGTCGCGAGATCTTTGTCCTTTTCGCCGCGCAGTTCGACGATTGCAGCCTCGGTCTCGAGCAGCTGACCCTTGTCGCTGGCAAGCGACGAGCGGGACTTGTCCAGCGACTCCAGCGCATCGAACAGATTGATCTTGGTGCCGACCTCGAGCTTGAGCGAGGCCTCGCGAACCGCCACGCGATCCTGCAGCGTTTTGATCAGCTCGGTCTGATAGGCGATGCTCATGTTGAGGCGTTCGCGGGTCGCGTGCTTCTGCGCGATCTGCTTCTCCAGCGTGCCGATGGTCTCGGCGAGCTGGGAAAGATCTGCCGCCAGCACACGATGTTCGCGGCTGCGGAACGCAGGCGGCACGTCATCCTGCCATTCGACGTCCGCCACCGGGAACAGCGGCTTGACCGGCCAGGCCTTCGCCTGATCGATCGCCACCTTGCGGCGGGCGACCTCCGCGCGAAGCGCACTCGCCGCCTCGCTTTGCCGCCTCGCCTCGGCCTCGGCCTCGGCGGCATCAAATGCCATCAATTCCTGTCCGGCCTCGACGCGCATTCCGTTGGTCACCGACAACGAAACCACCGTGCCCGGATCAAAGGGCTGAATGAACTTGGTCTGTCCGGAAGGAACAATCTTGCCGAGCGCCACCGCATGCACGTCCAGCCTGCCGAACACCGACCAGGCGAGCGCGGCCGCCACGAAGGCGCAGATCGTGAGCATCAGCGCCACCTTGACCGGCGACGCGGGGGTTTCCAGGATCTCCAGCGCGGACGGCAGGAACTCGCGGTCGGCGCCGCGAACGTCCGACTTGAATGGAAAAAGAACCTGGCGAGCCGGTGTGACTTCCTTGCCCATCACTTTGTCCAATCGTTCTGCATCGACCACAGACGGCCGTAGAGGCTGCCGCTGTTTGCGATCAGTTGGTCGTGATTGCCCTGCTCGACGATCTTGCCGTCGACCATGCCGATGATGCGGTTGCATGGCCGCACCGCGGCGAGCCGGTGCGCGATGATGATGACGGTGCGGCCCTTGGTGATGGCGCGCATGTTGTTCTGAATGATGCGCTCGCTTTCGTAGTCGAGCGCGCTGGTCGCCTCGTCGAGGATCAGGATCCGCGGGTTGGTCGCCAGCGCCCGGGCGATGGCGATGCGTTGACGCTGCCCGCCCGACAGGTTGCTGCCGCGCTCCTCGATCATCGTGTCGTAGCCTTGCGGCAGCGCTCCGATGAACTCGTCCGCGCCGCCCAGACGCGCGACGTGCATCACCTGCGCCCGCGTCATCGCCGGATTCGCCAACGCGATATTCTCGTGGATGGTGCGGTTGAACAGCAGGTTCTCCTGCAGCACGACACCGATCTGCCGGCGCAGCCAGCTTGGGTCGAGTTGCGCCACATCGACGCCATCGAGCAGCACCTGGCCGCGCTCCGGCAGGTAGAGCCGCTGAATCAGCTTGGTCAGCGTCGACTTGCCCGAGCCCGAAGGCCCGACGACCCCGATCACCTCACCGGCCTTCATCCGGAGCGAGATGTTGCGGAGCACCTCGGGACGGCCCGGCTGATAGCGGAACGACACGTCGCGCAACTCGATATCGCCTTTCGGCGGCGGCAGGGTCGGCAGGCTCGCCGGGATCGGCTCGACCGGCGTGTTGAGGATGTCGCCGAGCCGCTCGACCGACACCTGAACCTGCTGCAGATCCTGCCAGAGCTGCGACAGCCGCAGGATCGGCTGCAGCACCTGGCTCGAGATCATGTTGAAGGCGATCAGTTCGCCGACGGTCATCGTCCCCGCGATCACCGCCTGCGCCCCGAACAGCAGGATCATCGCCGTGGTGAGCCGACCGACATACTGGATCAGGTTCTGTCCGAGCGAGCCCAGCATCGACGCTTCGAAGGAGGTGCGGACATAGGCGGCCAGCCGGTCCTCCCACTCCGCCTGCATGATCGGCTCGACACTGGCTGCCTTGAGCGTCAGGGCGCCGACGATCGACTCGACCAGGAACTGCTGGCTGCGCGCGCCGCGATTGAATTTCTCCCGGATCTTCTCGCGCAGGAACGGACGGATCAGGCCCGCGATCAGCACGTAGAGCGGCAGCGTCGCCAGCACCACGAGCGTCAGGGGCACCGAATAGAGGAACAGAACGCCGACAAAGACGAAGGTGAAGAACAGGTCGAGAAGCGACGTCAGTCCCTGGCCGGTCAGGAAGTTCCGGATGGTCTCGAGCTCGCGCACGCGCGCGATCGTCTGGCCGGTTGCGCGGGTCTCGAAATAGGCGATCGGAAGCCGGAACAGATGATGGAACAGCCGCCGCCCGAGCTCGACATCGATGCGGTTGGTGGTGTGGCTCAGGGCATAGGTGCGCAGATATTGCAGCGTCGCCTCGAACAGGCCAAGCGACACCATCCCGACGACCAGCACGATCAGTGTCGACATCGCCTTGTGAACCAGCACCTTGTCGACCACGAGCTGGAAGAACAATGGCGTGATCAGGCCGAAGATCTGCACGAAGAACGATGCCAGCAGAACGTGCGAGAGCACGCGCCGGTAGCGCCAGATCGAGGGCAGGAACCAGTTGAAGCCGAATGTCTTCGGATTGACGCCGGCGCCGCCGGCCCGCCGCGTGATCAGGACGATGTTGCCGTCCCATTGCTGGGCCAACTGCTCGAGATCGACCTCGGCGCTGCTGCGGCGCACCGGATCGGCGAGACGGAACTGGCCGGCCTTGCCGCCCGGCGCGAGCACCAGGAAGCCGCCTTCCTTGAGCCCGATGATGGCAGGCAAGGGACAGTTGGTGAGGCGCTTCACCGTGGCGTTGGCGATCCAGCGCGCCTTCAACTCCAGGCGCTTTGCGGCCGCAACGAGGTCCGCGGACTCAGCGAGCCGTCCGGCTAGTCCCAACTCGTGGCCGAGTTGCCGGGGGTCGGCGGCGATGCGGAAATAGCCCGCCACCAAAGCCACGGAATACAGGCCGGTATCAACCTTCTCGACCGACGCCGGAGCGTCGTCGTTATCGGGGATTGCTGATTGCAACGTCATGACTATCCCTTGCTACAACCGCAATACCGCTCTCAACACCGAGGATGCGCTCGACGCCGTCCTTTGCCGGCTTGCCGCGTCTGGCCGGATCGAACTGCCGGACGAATTCCGCCCATTCCGGCAGGCAGCGCCGCTTCAGGTCGTACCGATCGACGATCGTGCGGCGCGCGGTCTCCCGCAGGCCCCGGAACTGCGACGGAGCGGCCAGCGCCTCGATCGTGAGTTCGGCCAGCCTTTCTGAATCGAAGAAATTGACCAGCAGACCGTTCTCACCGTCGACAATCACCTCTTCCACCGGCGCCGTCTTCGAGGCGATCACCAGCGCGCCGGCGCTCATCGCCTCCAGCATCGACCAGGACAGCACGAACGGATAGGTCAAATACAGGTGCGCGCTCGATATCTGCATTAGCGCAACGAACCTGTCGTACGGTATCGATCCGACAAAATGCACCCGATCGAGCGGCAGCGAATCCCGCACCTCTTCCAGGAAGATGTTCTTCCAGCTGCGGCCGTCCCTCGGCTTCGGTCCATACGAGGCGCCGTCGCCTCCCACGATCACGACCTGGGCGTTCTTCCGCTCTTCGAGGATCGCCGGCAGCGATCGCATGAAGATATGATAGCCCCGATAGGGCTCGAGATTGCGGTTGACGAAGGTGATGACTTCGTCCTGCGGGCCGAGCGACCGGCCGTTCGGCAGGACAAAGGTCGCCGCGGGATCGGGCGCCACCATGTCGGTGTCGATGCCCTCGTGCAGCACCTGGATCTTGGATTGCAGATGCGAGGGGTATCGCATCTTTTGCCAGTGCGTCGGAGCAACCGCGGCGTCGGCGTCCGTCATCGCGAGCAGGATCGGCGCATTGTTCAGGCGCGCGGCAAAGCGCTCGTTGAATGATAATGTCGAGTGAAACTCGGGATCGAAACCGATATTCGCCCCGTCGGCCGAATAGTAGAACTCGGCATGGACGGCGAGCCTTGCAGACGGCCAGACATCGCGCACCGCCAGCGTTTCGCCCCAGCCGACGTGGCCGAAAACGAGATCCGGAACGAACCCTTGCTCTCTTAACTTCAGCATCTCATCGGCGGCGTGCCGCGCCCGCACCACGTGCTGCGAGAAGGAAGCCGCCAGCGGCGAGGGTTTGCCGACATTCGCGTCGTTGAAACGGTAGCGCCGGACCGGCACGATTTCCGGCTTCGTGTTGCGGCTGTCGCAAAGCGCCAGGACCTGGTCGCCGGAGCGCTTCAGGAGCTGAGCAATGTGCCTGAACTGCGCTGGAAAATTCTGGTGGATGAAAAGAATGCGCATGACAATCGGGGTTCGGGTTGAGGTGCTTTCCTAGCGCTGTTTCTCGACAAGCAAGGTTTTCGGCCGTCGCGATTTGGCGGTTTCGAACAATGAATAGGTCCGGCTGACGTAGTTGGTCACGGCCGACACGCCCTGCATGTATTCTCGCAGCTGCGGCGTCATATCCGCCTCGACCATGCGGACCGGCCGGGTTGGATCCTGGAATTCGAAGCGGACGTAGAACCAAGGATCGCCGCGCTTCAGCACCAGTTCCTTGCTGATGTCATGCCATTCGAAGGCCCACATCATCGGGCGCGGCCAGATATGAATCGGCAGCCGGCCGCCGATCATCACGCCCGGCAACGGCGTCGTGTAGTAGTGATTGAAGGCCGGTAACTGCATCATGTAGACGAGTTCGTCGGCCAGGAAGACGTACGGGCTCCCAATTTGCAGAATTGGCCGCTTCGGATGACGCCATTCCTTGGGGGAGTTGAGCTTGACCAGTTCCGCGAGTGCCTTCGGCCGGATCGAGGACATGTCACCGGCCGTGCTGCTGAGCTTTGGCTCGTTGGTTTTCGGATCGATCGCGATCCGAAGCTGAATGTCGACCGGGCAGTTGACCTGGAAGATGCGCGCTTCGTGATCGATCACGGCGGGGCAATATGTCACGGCCTTGGCGTGCGCGGTGCGCTTCTCTTCCCGGCTGAGCCGGCTCGGGGCCTCCCACATGAAGGTGGCCTTGTTGGTGTCAAGCGTCCAACCAACCTCGACGGCCCTGTTGAGAGACACCTTTCGCTTCAAGAAATCAAACATTCCCCTAACCTCAATACCGGCCATCATAGTTGCTTCGGCCGGTTCATGCACTTCCAACTTCGTCGCGTCGAGATCCCGCAAAACCACGGGCTAACCAATTTGAAACGCTCCGCGCCCGACCGCGGTCAAAGCGGACGGGCGCTTTCGATCTGGGAAACTGGGGGTTTTCGAACCATCCAGTCCGGATTGGCGGCGGCGGAAAGGGGGCCCGGGAGAAAGCTCCCGGGCCCCTCTCGTTAACTGACAATCGAGAAATTCGCCGCCGTGACCGTGGCTGCGGAAGCGCCGTTCAGCCAGACCGCAGTGTCGCCATCGACCTGGACGACGAAGTAGGCGCCGTTCTGGTAGGAGTGCGACAGCACGTCAGCGAACGAACTGAAGCCGGTGCCATTCAGCTGCACGGTATCCGTGGCTGCGTTGAAGTCCTGAACCACCTCGACGCCCGGCACGTCGTTGGAGACGAACGTATTGTTGCCGCCGCCGCCGAAGTAGTAGTTCACGCCGGTGCCGCCATCGAAATAGTCGTTGCCGGCGCCGCCGAGCAGAACGTCAACCCCGGCACCGCCGTACATGGTGTCGTCGCCGTTGCCGCCGTAGAGATAGTCGTTGCCCTGGTCGCCGAACATGACGTCGTTGCCGTCGTCGCCATTCTCGACCGCCGAGCCCTGGGTGGCGATGATGACGTCGTTGCCCGTTCCGCCGTAGGCATTGCTGAGGTTGCCACTGCTCATGTAGAGCCAGTCGTCGCCGGCGTCGCCTTCGAGCAGATCGGTGCCGGCATCTCCGCTGATGGTGTCGTTGCCGTTGCCGCCATACGACGTATCGTTGCCGGTGCCGCCATACATCAAATCGTTGCCGTCACCGCCGAACAGGAGGTCATCGCCGCCGCCGCCTGCAAGGACATCGTTGCCGAGGCCGCCGTACAGACCCGGCGTCACGGAACCGAAAGCGCCAGTGATGGCGGCGCCGCTGTCGCTACCGTCGCCACCGTAGATCGTGTCGTTGCCGTTTGAGCCATCCAAGCGGTCGCGGCCAGCACCGCCATCGATGATGTGGAGCTGCGTGGTCAGACCGCTCGAATCTTCCTGGATATAGTCGTCGCCGCTGCCGCCGTACTCGAACTGGCTAGCGGTGCTATTGCCACCCTGGATGAAATCATTGCCGTCACCGCCGTAGAAATTGCCGAATGCCGTGCTGCTCCAAAGCGCATAGATATAGTCGTTGCCCTGGCCGCCCTCCCAGTAGTCGAAGCCGACAATGCTGCTTCCCATCGTGTCGTTGCCCTGGCCGCCATAGAGTGAATCGAAGTTATCTGAGGGCAAGACGCTGTTGTTGGTGCTGTCGCCGTAAAACACGGGCATGGAATATCTCCGTCAATATTGGCTCTTCGTCGAGCCGGCCAAAAACTTAGAGGCGGCCAAATATGGGGAACCGCCGGGGGACGAAATGGCCTCGAAAGGCCGGTCTTCAAACAAGGCGTTGACCTAGCATCCAACTGTTTTGGTATCGGCGATGGTTGCAAGGTTCAATGCAATCGAAAATCACCTGCTTTAATTTCCAAGGCCGGCCGTAGAGATAGGCGACCGGCGCTTGGCACCAGAAGCCGGAGTTGCGAGGCCGCCTGCCCCGGCTCAAAACACCAAATAGAGGCTCGGAAGAAGGGTCCCGGACCCCGCCTCGCCGACTAACAATAGGGGAATTCGCCGCCGGGCACTGTGGTCGCGCTCACATTTGCGCTGATCAACAAACTGCCGTGTCGCGGCCGACCATGAAAAATCTCCGTCAATATGCAGGCTCTTCGTCGAGCCGCTAAAAAAAGCGAGGGCGGCCACAAATCGAAGCCAACCCAAACGATGCCGGCCACGGGGGCCGAACCTCTCAAATACGCCGTTACGCTAACACGGCGTTCGCCGGGCGCGCTATCGCCCTCAGGTTGCAGGTTCAAGGTGACGGAAAAAAGAAATCAGGTTCCACTGCAACCGCCCCACCTGCTATCAATCTCCGGTATTGTTGATTTTGGATGCTCCGATGTCGTTTCCCCCAGCCGCGATTTTCTATCTCCCCGAAGCCTACTCGCTTGGCGACAAGCGCATCATGGGACGTCAGGCTGCCGGAGCGGGATTTCTCAAGGCGCTGGCGCGCGAGAAACCGGAACGGCTGTTCTGCTACACACCAAAGCGGGAATTTGTCGATCAGTTCGCGACCGATATAAGGCGTTCCGGATCGGATACCACCACCATCGAATGGCTGCCGCCGCCGGCGCATCGACGTCTTGGCGAACCAGGGCTGCTGTATCTACCCGACCCCGGCCTCGGCCCGTACGCCTGGCGGCGGGCGCGGCATTCGCCTCGCGCCTATAGCCTGTGCGGCATCACGCACACGACGATGACCCATGTTGCGATGGGGATGCTGTCGTCGATGCCGCTCAGTCCGCTCGAGCATTGGGATGCGGTTATTTGCACCTCTCTTGCAGTGCACAAGAGCGTCGACCAGTTGCTTAAGGCGCAGGCCGCATTCCTGAAGGCGAGGCTGGGCGCGCGCCGAATGCCGATACCGCAGCTTCCGGTGATCCCGCTCGGGGTCAATTGCGCCGACTTCACCTTTCGCGAAGGCGAACGGCAACGCGCCAGGCAGATGTTGGGAATCGACGACGATGAGATCGTCCTGCTTTACGTCGGACGCCTGTCTTTCCATGCCAAGGCCCACCACGTTCCCATGCTGCTGGCGGCGGAACAGGCCAGCAAGGGACATAAGGTCGTGCTGGTGCTGGCCGGCTGGTTCAGCCGCGACGCCACCGAGGAGCTCTATGTCCGCGAGTGCGCCCAATTTGGCCCGTCTCTGCGGCGCATCTTCGTCGACGGGCGCAAGGCCAAGGATCTGAAGGCCGCATGGGCGGCGGCCGACATCTTCACCTCGCTCGCCGACAATTTTCAGGAGACGTTCGGCCTCACGCCGGTCGAGGCGATGGCCTCGGGCCTGCCGGTCGTGGTGTCGGACTGGAACGGCTACAAGGAGACCATTCGTCACGGTACCGACGGCTTCCGGGTGCCAACCCTCACTTTGCCGCCAGGTTCGGCCGAGTTCCTCGTCGAGCGGGCAGACTTCGGCTTCGACAATTACGATACCTATACCGCCCTCACGAGCCAGATGATCGCAGTCGACATCCCCGCCGCCGCGACCGCCTATTCGACGCTGTTTGCCAATCCCGACCTGCGGCGGCAGATGGGAGCAGCCGGGCAGAAGCGAGCGCGCGATCACTATGACTGGTCGCAGATCATGAAGCTGTACGCACAGCTTTGGACCGAACTCGGAGCGCGCAGGCGAAGCAAGGTCGAAGGCACCGTGCCGGCAGGAGCAATCCGGCCGGACCGGCTCAATCCGTTCACGATGTTCAACTCCTATCCGACGCGAACGCTCGACGGCGCATGCGTATTCGCGCTGGGCGAAGGCGTGGACCGCAAGGAAGTGCAACGCAGGCTTTCCGCCGAAAGTATCGCGCGGGCCGCTCAGGTAGTTGCCAGGCCGCAGGTTGTGGACGAGATCGTCGGCACCTTTGAAAAGCATGGCCCGTCGTTGTCGATGTCGGACCTGATCCGACACATGCCCAACGTACCCGGTGAATCTGTGGAACGAACGGTGATGGTTCTGACCAAATGCGGTGTCCTCACCCTGCAGTCAAAACCGAAAGCGACGCCTTCCGCGAGCAAATCGTAATCCGGCGGCTGGCTCGAGCAATGGCGCATCGCGGTGGCCGCATTCGCGACCGCGAACGGTTTACCCTTTCCTAGCCATCCGGACACACCGGGAAACAATTGGCTCCCGCTGTCAGGTTGGTGTCAGCTGGCCCGACTAGCGTTGCAGCGCGCTGTTTCTCAGGCGGCGCGCGCCCTTGCTTGGAAGGCCTCATCCGATGGAAACATCGGGTGGGGCCTTCTGCCTGCGTGCCCGGCAGGACGACCGCGGATGATCGCGGCCCTCACTGCAACGGCGAGTGCGGCGCCGGCAGCATGATGGTCGAGTGCATCTCTTCCAGCAGCAGCGTGCCCTTGCTGAGGAATTCCAGCCAGGCCGGATCCTTCATCGCCCCGCCGCGCGCCGCAGCGCGGGCGTTGAGATCGGGATAGGCCCAGATATGGCAGACCTCGTTGGGCTGCCCGGAATCGGTGTGCCAGAGGCCGACGATCTTGGAATATTTCTCGCGCTCCGGCAGCACGCCGGTGATCAGATCGAGCCATTGCTTGACGCCGCCGAGCGGCTTGGCGCGATAGTTGCGGAATTCGTAGATGTTGCCTGTCGTCGCCGGCGTCACCGGCGGGATGATCGCATTCAGCAGCCGCACCTCCTGGCGCACCAGCAGCGGACGGATCGCCGGGATGTACTCGCCGGTCCAGCGCGGATTTTTCGCGAGCTCTCCGCGCAGCCGGCTCCGCTCGTTGAGATCGGCGTAGCTCCACATGTGCATGACCTGATTGAGCGGACCGATCTCGGTGATCCAGTAGCCCTCGAGCTTGCCGAAATTGTCGCCGCGGATATCGCGCGAGATCGTGCTCGCCGCCTTCACCATCTCGCCGACAGTCCCTGGACGTACCGTGTAGGTGCGCAGCTCATAGATCATGGTTGTCTCCCTGATTGTTCCCGATCGATCGTGCGGGCAAGATGAAATGGGCAAGACGAAAAAGCCCGGCGTGAGCCAGGCTTTCGAAAGGGATTGCGGACTACTCGGCCGCCTGTGCGTTGATCTCGGCCGAGACCTCGCGGATGGCGCGGGCGAGCTGCTCGGCCGGCTGGGCGCCGGAGACCGCGTATTTCTGCGCGAACACGAAGGTCGGCACGCCGGAAATGCCCTTCTCGGCGGCCTCCTGGGCCTGCGCAGAGACCAGGGCCGTGTCCTCGTCGGTGGCAAGGCGCTTGCGGACGTCGTCGGCGTCGAGCCCGACATCGGCTGCCGCCTGCACCAGCACGTTGATGTCGGTGAGATCGCCGCCGTCGCGGAAATAGAGCTCCATCAGCCGCTGCTTCATCTCGGCCGCCTTGCCCTCGGCCTCGGCCCAGTGGATCAGGCGGTGGCAGTCGATCGTGTTGGGCTGCCGCTTGACGAGCTCGGGATGGTAGGTCAGCCCCTCCTCATTGGCGGCGGCGACCACGCGGCCGGCGATGCCCTTGTAGGCCTCGACCGAGCCGAACTTGGCGGTGAGATATTCGTCGCGGCTGATGCCCTCGCGCGGCACCCAGTTGTTGAGGAAGAACGGCCGCCAGTGCACCTCGACCGGCACATCCGGCACCAGCTTGAGCGCATCCTCGATCCGATGTTTGCCGATATAGCACCAGGGGCAAACGACGTCGGAGACGATATCGAGGCGAAGCGGCTTCAGGTCGCTCATGGCGGGGTTCCCGGCGGAGATGGAACCGCAAAGGTAGGCCGAAAGTGCCCCGAGACAAGCCGCTATTTCATACTGGCTGCCATCTGCCGCATCCGCTCGGCGGTCAGCTCATCGGCCGGAAAGAAGGTCTCCAGCGCCAGTTCCTGCAGCGTGATATCGACGGGTGTGCCGAACACCATGGTGGTCGAGATGAAGCTCAGGATCTCGCCATTGAGGCGCAGCTTGAACGGGAGCGCGACATTGTTGTCGGGAGCGATCGGGGCCGAGCGCGCCGGGATCGGGTAGGACCTCAGGTCCTGATAGAGCTTCAGCAGCTCCGGATCGGCGGTGGCCTCGCACTGGCGGTGCAGCCGCTCGAGCAGATGCGCGGCCCATTCCGGCAGGTTGACGGTACGCGGCGCCAGCCCTTCCGGATGGAAGGCGAGCCGCAGGATGTTGAAGGGCTGGCCGAGCAGCCGCTGCGGCACGCCCTCGAGCAACGGCGCCACCATGCGGTTGGCCGAGACCAGATTGTAGTGCCGGTCATAGGCCAGCGCCGGATGCGGCTCATGCGCCTTCAAGACCAGGTTGATCGCCTCGCGCGCCGATCTCAGCGCGGGATCGTCCAGCGGGCGTTGCGGGAATGCGGGGGCGAAACCCGCGGCGACCAGCAGCACGTTGCGTTCGCGTAGGGGCACGTCGAGGCGCTCCGCCAGCTTGAGGACCATGTCGCGCGACGGCGCCGAGCGTCCGGTCTCGACGAAGCTCAGATGCCGCGCCGAGATCTCGGCATCGACGGCAAGGTCGAGCTGGCTGAGATGACGGCGCTGCCGCCACTCGCGCAGGTGCTCGCCGATCAGGACGGGTTTTGCGGGCTCGGCTCGCGCCAAGGATGCATGTGCGTTCATGGTGCAAAACCTACCATACGAAATTCGGTCGTTCCATTACGTCCGGGGTAATCGAATTGGCGCGCGGGCCGGCTCATCTTCCACGGCACAGGAGATGACCATGCTGATGCTGTCCCTTATCCGCGCCTTCGCCGTCCTGATCCCGTGGCTGATCCATCTGGCCACCTGGCTCGTCGCGCGCTCGCTCAACATGCCGCAGCCGCTCGTGCACGCGACCGGCCTGTTCATGTTCGCGCAGGTCTATGCGGTCGAGATGAGGGTCGGCAAGGCACTCTGCCCGTTCCGCCTGTGGCGCCAGCTGCAGTCCCTGTTCCGCTGACCAACCCGATCCCCAACCAGAGAAAGAACCTGCCATGATCCATTCGTCCCAGCTGTTGCGCCGCGCCCTGCTCGCCGACGCCATCTTCAGCGGCGTATCCGCCGTCGCGATGGTGCTCGATGCCGGCGCGCTGGCGTCGTTCTTCGGTCTGCCCGAAGCGCTGCTGCGCGAGACCGGGCTGTTCCTGGTCGCTTACACCGCGCTGGTCGGCTGGCTCGGCACGCGCACTTCAGTGCCGAAAGCGGTGGTGATGCTGGTGGTCATGGGCAACGCAGCCTGGACGCTCGCCAGCATCGCGCTGCTGCTCTCGGGCGCGGTGTCGCCGAACCTGCTCGGGACGATCATGATCCTCGCCCAGGCGATCGCCACCGGCGTGTTCGCCGAGCTGCAATACGTCGGGCTGCGCCGCAGTGGCGAGACTGTCGCGGCGTAAGCCGAATGGAAGACGTGACGAGCGGCCGTCGCGGCAAACGCGGCGGCCGCTCCCGGTCGTCAGCTCAGAGCTACTGCGGCAATCATGCCCGCAAAGGTCAGCGCCAGGCCAATGATCAGCATCGGCACGAGGCTGCTGCCTGAAAACGGATTGGGCTGATCCTGTTGAAACTCCGTCCTGTCGATTGCACGCGCGATCGCTTTCGCCCTGTTCCTCATTGCACTGCTCCTGCTTCGTTTCGCCTGTATCGCTCTCCCACCCCGAGCATGACGCCTTGCCCGCTGGCGACGCCCATCTCCAGGTTGGCGGCGATGCGCCGCGCGCGGTCGATGAAATGCTCCGCCGCCACGGACGGGCACAGCTCGGCTGCCGTTGCCTCAAACAGTTGGAGCCAGCGGTCGAAATGCGCGGCATCGACCGGCAGCGGCACATGCTTGACCATCGGCGTGCCGTGATAGCGCCCGGTCATCAGCGCGACCGAGGACCAGAACGCGCACATCTGCTCCAGATGCGGGTCCCAATCGCGGATCCTGGTGTCGAACACCGGCGCCAGCATCGGGTCGCGGCGCACCTTGGCGTAGAAGCCGTGCACGAGGCACTCGATCATCGCCTCAGTGATCCCGGTCCGCTCGACGATCTGGGCCGTGATCTGCTCGCGCCGTTCTGCCCCTGTCATGGCGGGCCTCCATAAATAGGTATTTCAAATACCCATTTAGCGGGCTATATCAGCCCTGCCAAGTTCTGTTTTCGAGGGCCTCCCATGCGCCTGACGTCGTTCACGGATTTTGCCCTGCGCGCGCTGATGCGGCTGGCCGGCGAGCCGGACCGGTCGTTCGCCACCAGCGAGATCGCGGCCGAATTCGGCATTTCCCGCAATCACCTCGCCAAGGTGGTGCGCGACCTCGCCGAGGCCGGCTTCATCACCACCCAGCGCGGCGTCGGGGGCGGGTTTGCGCTGGCGCGGCCGCCGCAGGCGATCACCCTCGGCGAGGTGGTGCGCGCGCTGGAGGGCGACAGCGCACTGGTCGAATGTTTCAGGGATGATGGCGGCGATTGCGTGCTGCTGCCGCGCTGCCGGCTGAAGGCGAGGCTTGCGGCGGCGCGCGAGGCCTTCATGCGCGAGCTCGATGGCAGCACGTTGGCGGATTGCACCTACTTTCCGCGACAGCCCGCGAGGGCGTCATGACAGGAATCGCATTCGCTGACGGCACGTTCGAGGTCGATGCCAACGTCGTCGCCGAGGGGCTTGGCATCGCCGTGCCGTTGCTGCAAGCCAAGATGCAATCCGGAAAGATCACGACGCTGTCGGAACGCGGGGTCGACGCCGATGCGGGCCGGCATCGGCTGACCTTCTTTTCGGAACACCGCCGCTTGCGCCTTGTCATCGACGAGCGCGGCACGATCGTCCAACGCTCAACACTCGATTTCGGCGACGCCCCGCTGCCGGCATCGGCGCGCAAGCCCGGCGGCTAAGAATTGTTGCACTCCTACGGACAAGCGGACATCGCGCGTGCCAAAAGAGACCACGCCATTTGGGCACACGGTCTCATTCCGGAGACCGGTGTCAGGCGGAGAGCGCCCGCGCGTCACCACGCTTCGAAGCGACGCCCTTCTTGCCGGCAGCCTTCATATAGGAATGGCCGTTCAGGTGCTTGCCATTCAGCTTGCCGTTCGCCTTGGCGCCGTTTGGCTTGACCTTTGGCGCGGCTTTTTTCTTGGCCTTCGCCCTCTCCGCCGCAAGCTTCTCGGCCTTGCGCTGGGCCTTGCGCTCGGTCTTTTCCTTCAGCCGCAGCCGCTCCGCCCTCGCCTCCGCGCGCTTCTTCTTGCGCTTCTTCTCGCAGGCGTCGCACTTGCAGCCGATCGGCTTCAGATAGGCTTTGAAATAGTCGGTTCCGTAATCGTAGTTGATCTCGTCGCCCGGCTCGATGTTCTTGATGGCGCGGATGAACACCTTGCGCTTGCGTGGGCGGACGTCGGATTCCGCGTTCGGCCGGCAGGCGTGGTTGATGTAGCGGGCGAGGTTCTCGCGGATCGAGCCGTCGATGGTCCAGCGGTTGGTGAGCTCGAACAGATATTTGTTCTCGATCGCGTCCTCATCCTTTTTCTTCGAGTCGAGCAACGGCCCGAAATAGCGGATGATCTTGTCGCCTTTCTTGATCGGCTTGGTGGCGAAAAGGCCGAGGCCGGTACGGGAACGGCCGACGCGATAAGGCTTGTTGGATGATATCGTGGGCATGACGATCGAGGTTACGGCACGCTGGGGCGCACGTGACAAAAGTTGCGAAGCCGCCCTTCTAGGACGATTCCGCGCGTCTGTCAGGTGTTTCCCGCGTGTCTGTTGAACCTTCCCCAGATTGCGTATGTCAGACACAAAGTAACGTGGATCGTAAGTCTCCCCTGATGAAATACCTTGCTTTTGCAACAGCCATTATGGCGCTTGCCAGCGCAAATCCTGGTCAGGCTGGCTCTGAGGCGATCAGCAGCAGCTACACCTCGACCGCGCCGAAGGCCTGCCGGATGATCGGCAAGCCCAGCGAGGAGGACGGCAGCACCACGAGGGTCTGCCCGGGGAAATCCGGCCTTGTGGTGCTGATCAGCGAGGGCGATCTGCGCGAAGTGGTCTCGGTCGGCCGAAATCGCGAGGCGGCAGCCAGGGAACCGGCGGCGCAGGCCTGGTTCGGCCCATTCAGCTCGAGCGGCGACACCGTCGAATGGCGTGCAGCCGGCAGCAAGCCTTTTGCCATCATCCAGCGCTGGCTGATTGCCGACAACAGCGAGCAGGACAAGCGAGGCGGTCCCGTCTCACGGGCGATGCTCGCCGTGACGCGGCTCCCGCCTGGCGAGATCTGTCACGTCGCCTATGTCGACGTCGCGGCCAATCCCAACGCCAACGAGCTGGCGCGCCAGGCCGCCGACGACTTCGCCCGCGATTTCAAATGCGGCGCGGATCAGGTGAAGACGATCGGCCAGAGCGGCCGCAGCACGTCGCTCACCAAGCGCTAGCACGCTACCGGGGCGACATCGGTTACGGCCGCGGCGGACGGCTTGAGGCCAACCGCAGCATCGCGATCAGCAACGTCTCCGGGGTCGTTCCTTCGGGCGACAGGTTCAGAATCTTGGAGAGCCGTCCGTCGAGCAGCAGCATGGTGAAGCCATGCACCAGCGACCAAGCGGAAGCGATCGCGGCAGCCTGCTCGAGCGAAAGCGAATCCCTGGAAATCTCCTCATGCCGGCTGGCACCGACGCCGCGGGCCAATCCTGCGAACGAGGCTTCGGACGATTCATGCAGCGATGGTCGCGAGTAATCCAGCCGTTCGCTGCGGAACATCAGCCCATACATTCCTGGATGCGCCTGCGCATAGGCGACGTAAGCCTTGGCGCTCGCCATTCCCTTCTCCGGCGGCGTCGCTGCGGACGCGTTCGCCGCCGCCATCGCTTCGCCGAACTGCCGGAAGCCGATCGCAGCGAGTTCACTGAGCAAACCGGTGAGATCGCCGAAATGATGCGTGGGCGCGGCATGCGACACGCCGGCCTCGCGCGCCACCGCGCGCAATGTCAGCCCCGGGAGCCCGTCACGCTCGAGCACGCGCTCGGCCGCCTTGAGCAGCGCCTCGTGCAGATCGCCGTGATGATACGGCGCGTCATTGGCCCGGCGCCGCGCCGGCCGGTCAGCGGTTGCACGCGCAACCCTGCGGGTGCGCGTCGGTGTCGGACGAGCGGCCTTGTTTTCCTTGGATAATCTTGTCATGCGGCTCTTATATGTCGCAATTTTTACACTGTAAAGATTTTGCTTGACGATCGGCCACATCACCCGTACTGATATCTTTACGATGTAAAGATCATGAAGGAAGGAGATGCGGATGCTCGATCAAGTGACATCAAATGCCGTGCGGACCAATCTGGCGCCGATCCCATTCGAGGCCGATGCGCCGTTCCTGAAGATCACCGGTGAACTGCCGCGCGAGCTGAACGGCACGCTGTATCGCAACGGCCCCAATCCGCAGTTCGACGCGCCGGGCGCGCACTGGTTCGTCGGCGACGGCATGCTGCACGCCTTCCATCTCGAGAACGGCCGCGCCAGCTACCGCAACCGTTGGGTCCGCACCCCGAAATGGCAGGCGGAGCACGACGCTGGCCGCGCCCTGTACGGCGGCTTCGGCCGCAAGCTGCCGGATGCGCCGGCGTCCGCACCGACCGATGGCGGCGTCGCCAACACCAACATCATCTTCCATGGCGGCCGCCTGCTCGCGCTCGAGGAAGGCCATCTGCCGACCGAGATCGAGCCGGACACGCTGAAGCGCACCGGCTATTGCGACTACAAGGGCGCGATCTCCGGCCCCTTCACCGCGCATCCCAAGATCGATCCGGTCACCGGTGAGCTGGTGTTCTTCGGCTACAACGCCGCTGGCCCCCTGACGCCCGCGCTGTCGTTCGGCTCGGTCAGTTCAGCCGGCGTGGTGACGCGGTTCGAGCGCTTCGAGGCGCCCTATGCCAGCATGGTGCACGACTTCATCGTCACCGAGAACCATGTGCTGTTTCCGATCCTCCCCATCACCGGCAGCATGCAGCGCGCGATGCGCGGACAGGCGCCCTACGCCTGGGAGCCGGAGAAAGGCGCCTATGTCGGCGTGATGAAGCGCAGCGGCGCATCCAAGGACATCATCTGGTTCCGCGCCGAGAGCTGCTACGTCTTCCACGTCATGAACGCCTGGGAGGACGGCAACCGCATCATTGCCGACGTGATGCAGTTCGAGGAGGCGCCGCTGTTCAACCATCCCGACGGCTCGCCGACCGACCCGAAAAAGAACCGCGCGCGTTATTGCCGCTGGACCTTCGATCTCTCGGGCAATACCGACCGCTTCACGCAGACCTATCTCGACGACCTCACCGGCGAATTCCCCCGCGTCGACGATCGCCGCGCGGGACTTATCAGCAATCACGGCTGGTACGCCTGCGCCAATCCCGACCTGCCGATGTTCGGTGCGCTGTCGGGCGTCGTACATGTCGACGGCCATGGCAAGCGGCTCGGCCACTATCTCCTGCCCGCCGGCGACACGATCTCCGAGCCTGTCTTTGTCGAGCGCCACTCTGGCGCCGCCGAGGGCGACGGCTGGCTGCTCGCCGCGGTCTGGCGTGCCCGCGAAAATCGCAGCGACCTCGCCGTGTTCAACGCGCAAAATGTCGAGGCGGGCCCGACGGCGCTGGTCCATCTTGGTCACCGGGTGCCGGACGGATTCCACGGCAATTGGGTGGGTGCGGAGTAAGCCGCGCGTCCGAGAGCCTCCATTCCTCCACGCGTCATGCCCGGGCTTGTCCCGGGCATCCACGTCTTTTTCAGCTCCTTAATGAAAGACGTGGATGGCCGGGACATAGGCGAGCGGAAGCGACGCCGTCCTTCGGACAGCTATGCCCGGCCACGACGGCAGAAAGCGTGCGCCAAGCGGCACCACCAGCACATCAAATTGAAAATACTCAAGTTTTCTCTACGATCTCACGATTTTGACACTGTAAAGATTTCGCTTGACGCCTCCCTCGCCCACCTCTAGGGTATCTTTACGATGTAAAGATTAGCCGGATGAGGCCGACCATGACGATCTTCCTGATCCTCGCTCCCTACGGCGCCTTCGCCACGCTGATGCTGGTGGCCTCGGCCAATTTGAGCCTGCTCTGTGCCGCGCTGATCTGCCTTGTCGTCATCGCCTCCGATATCGCGCGCGGCCGCAGCATCAAGATCCTCGGCGTCGGCTCGGTGATCGTGTTCACCGCGGTCGGCTGCTACCTCACCTTCATCGACGCGACGCCGAGCAGCATCGCCGTGAAGATTGCCGTCGATGCCGGCATGCTGCTGGTGACGCTGTTCTCGATCCTGATCGGCCATCCCTTCACGCGGCAATACGCGCTCGAACAGGTCGCGGCCGAGATCGCGAAGCTGCCCGGCTTCACCCAAGCCAACTACCTGATCACCGGTGCCTGGGCTGCCGCGACGCTGCTGATGCTGATCGGCAACATCGCGGTGCTCTACGTGCCGGCCCTGCCGCTGTGGACGGGTCTGCTGATCGCCTTCGCCGCACGCAACGCCGCGGTGTGCTTCACCCGCTGGTATCCGCAATATCGCGCGGCCAAGTACGGCGCACCGCCGGCTCGCGCGCTGCCGTCGCACTGAACGCTGCTATAACAACACCAGAACAATCACCCGCCCGAGGAAACGGAAACCACGACGATGAAGAGCGTATTTGCCAGGCTTGCGAGCGACTTTCTCTCCACCATCGTGTTCCTGGTGGTCTATCTCGCCACCGACAACGTCCTGATCGCCACCGGCGTTGCGATCGCGGGCGCGATTGCGCAAGTGGTCTATGCGCGCGTGAAGGGACAGGCGCTCGGCTACATGACCTGGGCAAGCCTCGCGCTGGTGATCGTGCTCGGCAGCGCGACGCTGCTGACCAACGATCCGCGCTTCGTGCTGGCGAAGCCCGCGATCGGCCACATCGCGATCGGCGCGATCATGCTCAAGCGCGGCTGGATGCTGCGCTATCTGCCGCCGATCGTGACCGAGACCATTCCGGAATACGCCACCCTCGCCGGCTATGCCTGGGCCGTGCTGATGTTCGTGCTCGCCGCCGGCACCATCGCGATCGCAGCGACCGGCGACATGAAGCTGTGGGCGTTCTACGTGTCGGTGGTGCTGCTCGGCGCCAAGATCGTTGCCTTCGCGATCCAGTACGTCGCCTTCCGCTTCCTGGTCGGAAGCCGGCTGCGCGCCGCCGCCCGCGCCTGATCGCCGCAGCCGCGAACTAGGCGCGCGCGGCAAGATGAGCTATACCCGCGCACGCCCTGGAGCACCGGCTCTGACTGCGTCAGAGCCAATGCTCCAGGTTCTTGTTTGACGCGTTTTCTTCACGCGAACCGGTACCCACTTCGCTTGAAAACGCTTTTACCATGAGGGGAGACATATCAATGGCGGTGGACGGAAACTGGAATCTGACGATGACGACGCCGATGGGCGAGCGCAAGGCGACGCTGTCGCTGGCGAGCTCGGGCGGCACGCTCACCGGCACGCAGGGCGCCGAGGGCAATTCCACCGAGATCTTCGACGGCTCCGTGAACGGCGACAACGTCACCTGGAAGGTTTCCATCACCAACCCGATGCCGCTGACGCTCGAATTCACCGGCAAGGTTTCCGGCGACGGCATCGCCGGCGAGATGGGCATCGGCCCGATGGGCAGCTTCCCCTTCACTGGCACCCGGGCGTAGCGCCAGGTCCACACGCCGACCAGCTCAAACAAGAAGCCGAAGCGCACTGACGATTCAACCTGATCTCAGCGCGCTTCGGCTCTCAGCGGCGGACGCTGGCGGGCTCGTTACGATAGGCCCTTTGAATGGTGCTGCGCTCGATCTCCGCGGCTGCGGCGGCTGCCTCGTCCGCCGATTTCCGTATATTGCCCATGTTCGCCACTGCCGCGGCCGCCATTGCGGGATGGATGCGCGACATCTCGAACTGCCGGCGCTCGAGCGTGGAAGCGACACGCTCCTGCATCGCGACGAGATACAGGTCCCGGATCTTGGGGTTATCCGCGAGGTTCTTGGCATAGTCCTCGGTGCGCCCCTTGGCGCCGTCCAGCCTCAGCTTGACGCGGGTCGCAGCGCCCTTCTCCTCAGCCGAGAGCTCAGCAGTGTAGCGGAACAACTCCTCGCTCTTCCTGCGGACGATCCAGACAACCTGCGCGTCGCCGATGTTGCGGACCACGTCCAGCGACTGGCTGCCGAAAACAAAGGGCGGCAGCTCGGCCTTCGCGAGGTCCTGCCGCGCCTGGGTGATCGGCACGGGATAGACCGTGCCATCCGCGGGGTTTGGAAAGATGTAGTACAGATAGCCCACGACGCAGGCCACGAGAAATGCACCGAAAGCAAACTTCATCGTCAACTCCCTTTATTGATTTCCATTAATCGTCGACGCGGAACACCAGGCCCGTCTCGAGCCCGGCGCGCTGCACCTGGCAAATCTTGTCCTTCCCGGGCCCGACGCGTTGGACGTCGAATTTGCGGCCTTCGAGGATCGCGGCGACCTGCTCCTGCACGGCCGGACGAAGCGGCTGCTGGAAGGCCGGCCGCCTGTAGGATTGCGACCCGTCATACGCCTCGCCGTTGCCGGCCGAAGGCATACGTATCTCGACCTTGGTCTGGTTCTCGCTGAAGGCCGTCAGCACTGCGGTGAATCGCACGACCTCGCGGCCGCTGCTGTGAACCCGCCAGGTGACCTCGTAACCCGGGATGCCTGACGGCGTCACATGGACCAGAATTCCGCACTGCTTGGCGTAGACCATGTCGGCAAGCTTGTCGTTGAACAGGCGCCGATAGGCTTCGCTGACGCTCACATCGTACACGCCGGGCGGCCGCTCCTTGTTGCAGCCGGCGAGGCCGAGCGCCGCGAGCACAAGCGCCGCGCGTCCAATCCGCTGTATCGCCGAATGTGTCATGTCATCCACGCCCACTACCCTTGGATGAGCGCGGAGGGTCGACGACAAACGTTAAGGGTCCTTGGCCGAAATCGGTTGCTTTGCTCGCGCCCCACAACCCCGCGCGTGGCAGAACGTCGCAGTCGCCGCAGCGTGGTTAACAGCAGCGATACGGCGCGGGCTTGACGCTAGAACCAGATCTGCATCGGCACTCTGTGCGCATCCAATGGCGGCGTCCCTTCCGGAACGCTTCCGCAAGGCTCGCACGCGGCGAGCGCCACCGCGCAGGCGTCCAGCACATCGTCGCGCTTAGCCCCGGTGCCGATCCGCGCCTCAGTGAGCCAGCGATCGATGTCGCGAAAGCCAACGCGCTTAAGCAGCCTGCAACGGAGTGCATCGCCCTCCTCCGACTTCTTGCGGGGCAGCGGCGTGCCGCCGTTCAGCCGCAGGAACACCAGTTCGGGATGCACCTCGCGGATGTCGCGCGCGGCGTTCGCGCGCACGAACGCGTCGACCTCCATGATCTTGTTGCCGAGATGCCAGAGCTGCCGCGAGACGCGGGTCTGGCCGCGCCGCAACGCCTCCTGGTTCGCAACGTCGGGATCGCGAAACTCCTCCCACAGCCAGCGCCGTGCCCCGGTGAAGACGCGCGAGGTGTGCGGACGCAGGCGCTCGCGGGCGAGACGGTCACACGCGCGCTCGCCGTCATCAGTCATGCCGATCGGGATGTCGATCCCGGCACGATCGAACGGACGCGCCAGCGCGTCCGCAATATCAGTGTGAAAGGAAATCGTGCGCCGGTCGCCGTCGATGCTGACGGCGACCCAGCCCCTGGAGAATCCGTCGAGGCCTGTTGCCCTCAACCCGGATCCTCAACCGAGGTTCAGTTCCTTGAAGAAGTCGTTGCCCTTGTCATCGATGATGATGAAGGCCGGGAAGTCGACCACTTCGATGCGCCAGATCGCTTCCATGCCGAGCTCGGGATACTCGACCACCTCGACCTTCTTGATGCAGTGCTCGGCGAGGTTCGCCGCGGCACCGCCGATCGAACCGAGATAGAAGCCGCCGTGCTTCTTGCAGGCCTCGCGCACCGCGACGGCGCGGTTGCCCTTGGCGACCATCACCATCGAGCCTCCAGCGGCCTGGAACTGATCGACGAAAGAGTCCATGCGTCCCGCCGTGGTCGGGCCGAACGCACCGGAGGCGTAGCCCTCGGGCGTCTTGGCCGGGCCCGCGTAGTAGACCGGGTGGTTCTTGAAATAATCCGGCAGCGGCCCGCCCTTCTCCAGCCGCTCGCGCAGCTTGGCGTGGGCGGAGTCGCGCGCCACGATCATGGTGCCGGTCATCGAGACGCGGGTCTTGGTCGGATATTGCGACAGCGTCGCGAGAATGTCCTTCATCGGCTTGTTGAGGTCGATCTTGACGACCTCGCCGCCGAGCGACTGCTCGACCGCGGGCAGATACTGCGCCGGGTTGTGCTCGAGCTCCTCGAGATAGACGCCGTCCTTGGTGATCTTGCCGAGCACCTGACGGTCCGCCGAGCAGGACACGCCAAGCCCGATCGGCAGCGAGGCGCCGTGGCGCGGCATACGGATCACGCGGACGTCGTGGCAGAAATATTTGCCGCCGAACTGCGCTCCGACCCCCAAGCTTTGCGTCATCTTGAGGATTTCCTGCTCCATCTCGAGATCGCGGAACGCATTGCCGTCGGCCGAGCCGTGGGTCGGCAGCGCATCGAGATAGCGCGCCGAGGCGAGCTTCACCGTCTTCATGCAGAGCTCGGCGGAGGTGCCGCCGATCACGATCGCAAGGTGGTACGGAGGACAGGCCGCGGTGCCGAGCGTCAGCACCTTCTCCTTCAGGAAGGCCAGCAGCCGGTCCTTGGTCAGCACCGAGGGCGTCGCCTGGAACAGGAAGCTCTTGTTGGCGCTTCCGCCGCCCTTGGCCATGAACATGAACTTGTAGGCGTCATCGCCCTCGGCGTAGATCTCGCACTGCGCCGGCATGTTGTTTGCGGTGTTCTTCTCCTCATACATCGACAGCGGCGCCACCTGCGAATAGCGCAGATTGCGGCGCAGATAAGCGTCGCGCGCGCCTTCGGACAGCGCCGCCTCGTCGTCGCCGTCGCTGATGACGTTAAAACCCTTCTTGCCCATGATGATCGCGGTGCCGGTGTCCTGGCACATCGGCAGCACGCCGCCGGCCGCGATGTTGGCGTTCTTGAGGAAGTCGAAGGCGACGAACTTGTCGTTGTCGCTGGCTTCCTTGTCCTCGAGGATCGAGCGCAGCTGCTTCAGATGGCCCGGCCGCAGATAGTGATTGATCTCGCCGAACGCGGCCTCGGAAAGCGCCCGCAGCGCCTCGCGTGACACCACCAGCATGTCCTTGCCCAGGACCTTCTCGACCCGAACGCCTTCGCTCGTCACCTTCTTGTAGGGCGTGGTGTCCGTACCGAGCGGGAACAGCGGGGTGTGCTTGTAGGGCGGAACGGGCTTCTGCTGGTCGGGAAAGGCGGTGGGGGCGTTCATGAGCTGCTCGTTTGGGCTGCGCGTCGGTTCGAAAAGCCGGTCGGGCCGCAGGGCCGCCGGCAATGTAGAGCCGTTCTAAGCCTTTTTCGGACAAAGGAAAGGGAAGCCGGCCGCCGTCCAGCCATGCGCTGAAACGGCAATCCGCGTGCTATGTTTCATCGCGCCGTAATCTCAGGTTGCGACAACGCCGAGCAAATACCGAGACGGCCAACGAGGCCGCAAGGAGGCCATCATGAAGACAGCGCTTTTCGTCTGGTTCACGGCGCTGGCCTTGTTGATGGCGGTTCCGACCGGCGCCGATGCAGCCCGCCTCGGCAAGACGTGCGGCGGCATCGCCGGGCTGCAATGCGGCACCGGCAAGTTCTGCCAGTTCAAGCCGGGGACCTGCGGCCGCTTCGATCAGACCGGCACCTGCGCCTTCCGCCCGACGATCTGCAACAAGATTTTCCGGCCGGTCTGCGGCTGCGACGGCAAGACCTACGGCAATGATTGCGAGCGCCGGGCCGCCTGGGCGTCCAAGGCGCGGGATGGGAAGTGCGCGTCCTAAGGCAGGTGGCTAGCCGCCGGTCTTTTCGGGGAACGGAAAGGCACTGCCAACGGCAATTGATTGCAGGCGCGAGGCCGCCGGAGTGTCCAAGCACAACGGCAAGTACAAGGCGCCTGGCTAGGCGGACGGCGCCAGACGGTCCTGCGTGACCGCTCCCGCGGTCACCGCACATATTGACGCGCTCCGCGGGAGCCTGCATGTCTCCACGTATTTTTGCATCGCGGGGGTATTTCGTGACAGCACCGTTGCGCCGACGCTTGCCTTTGAGCATCCGCTCCATTCTGCCGGCCGCGCTGTTGGCGCTGGCGACAGCCTTCGCCGCGGCGCCAGCTCATGCCGATCCCTGCCAAGACATCGCCAAGCAGCTCGCCGGCCAGATCGACGGGCTGAAGGTCAATTTCACGGCCGCCAACATCACCTACCTCACACATCCGGCGGCCAAGGAATTGTCGCTCGGCTGCCGCGGCAAGGACTATTCGATCGAGCTCTATGCCAAGACCGATCGCAGGATGAAGCCGGAGTTCTTCAACCTGGTCGGCTCGGCCACGGCGCTAGTTTTCACCGTGCCGAAGGACGACGCGGTGACCGGCACCTCGCGCTGCCTGAAGCGCATGGGAATCCTCCGCGGCAACACCATCACGATGCGCTATCGCCGCCTCAATCTGGAATGCACGCGCAACCGGACCGACGCCTCGATCACCGTCCGCCGCGGCAACAACGAGTGAGCCGTCAGGCTTCGGCGGCGATGCGTCCGATCGCATCGACGATCTTGCCCCAGCCCGGGCTCATCATGTCGAAGGCGTAGCGGTTGCCGGGGAACACGAAGCCGTCATGCACCATGCGGACCTGCGTGCCGCCCTCGACCGGCGTCAACGTCCAGGTGACGACCGAGTCGAGCTTCGAGCCGTATTCCGGATTGGTGTCGGCGCCGCCCTTCCAGGAATAGCGCAGCAGGCGTGGCGAATCGCAATCCAGCACCTCGCAATGCACGACGCCATCCCAGTCGCCGATCGGCCTGGTGCGGAAATTGAACCGGTGTCCGACCACGGCAACGAAATCGTTCGGCATCAGCCATTTCACCAGCAAGTCGCTCGTGGTCAGGGTGCGCCAGATCTTGTCGGCAGCGTAAGGCAGCACCTTCTCGACCGTGATCGCGTGCGTCTCAGCCATCACTCACTCTCCTTCAACAATTTCTCCAGATTTGCGAAGCGCTCCGCCCAGAACGTCTCGTAGTGCCCGAGCCAGTCGATCAGCGGGCCGAGCCCCTTCGGCGCGACGCGATAATGGATGTGCCGGCCCTCGCGCCGCTCGGCGACGAGGCCGGCATCGCGCAGCGCGCGCAGATGCTGCGACACCGCCGGCTGCGACACCTTTGAGCCCTGCACCAGTCCGGTCGCGGCCACCTCGCCTTCCCGTGCGATCCGCTCGAACACCGCCCGCCGCGTCGGATCCGCGAGGGTCTTGAGCACATTGGTCAGCTGCATGGCGGCGGTCATGGAAATATATAAGCAATTGCTTATATAAATGTCAACCTTGAGCCAATGCAGAGGCAACACGGTCACGACGCAGGAACGCCTCGCCTGCTCTGAAAGTTGATCGCTGCGGTCGCATGTCGGCCGCGAAAACAGTGCGATAATCGCGATCGGAATCGCCGCGGAGCCGCCCATGATCGCAAAGCTCCTCCTGCAGAACACATTCTTCGTCATCGCCATGGCCGCGCTGCTGTTTTGCTTCGCGGGCACGCTGCACTGGCCCGGCGCGTGGAGCTATCTGATCGCCTCGGCGCTGATCGGGCCCGCCTGCGGGCTGTGGCTCGCCAGGGTCGATCCCGGGCTGCTGGCCGAGCGCATGCGTCTCACCGCGCGTGAGGGCCAGCCCACCGAGGACAAGCGCTTCATGCTGGTGTTCGTCGCCGTCGCGGTGCTTTGGTTCGTGGCTATGGGCCTCGACCGGCGCTTTGGCGGCGCCAATGCCGGCGCGCCGCTGATCGTGCTCGGCCTTGTGCTGTATCTGGTCTCGACCGTGCTGATCCTCTGGGTGTTCCGCACCAATTCGTTCGCCGCGCCGGTCGTGAAGGTGCAGACCGAGCGCCACCATCAGGTGATCTCGACCGGTCCCTACGCGCTGGTCCGCCATCCCATGTATACGAGCGTGATGCTGTTCTTCATCGGCGTGCCGCTGATGCTCGGCTCCTGGTGGGGTCTTGCCTTCGTGCCGGTGTTCTTCGCGATGTTCGCGATCCGCACCGGGATCGAGGAGCGCACGCTGGTGGCGGGTTTGTCAGGCTATGCCGATTATGCGGCACGGGTGCGCTATCGCCTCGTGCCCGGGCTGTGGTGAGGAACGATCATGGCGGAGAGCAAGACCTATACCGGCGGCTGCCATTGCGGCCAGGTCCGCTTCGAATGCACCACCGACATGGCGATGGTGACGGCCTGCAACTGTTCGATCTGTACCAAGAAGGGCCTGCACTTCGTGTTCATGCCGCCAACGAGCTTCCAGCTTCGCGCCGGCGCCGAGAATTTGAAGGAATATCTGTTCAACCGCCATGCGATCCGCCACCAGCTCTGCGTCGATTGCGGCGTCGACGTGTTTGCACGCGGCAACAAGCCTGACGGCGCCGACATCGTGGCGCTCAATGTCAGCTGCATCGACGGCATCGATTTGTCGAAGATCACGATGACGCCGGTGGATGGAAGGAACCGGTGACGGCACCTACAAATCCAGCGCCTTGTAACGCCGGAAGATCCCCTCCTCATTGAACGGAATCCGCCGCTCGCTGGCCAGATACGCCTTGATGTTCGGCCGCTCGGCGACGCGATCGCGCAGCGCGATCAGTCGCGGGACCTTCTTTTCAAACGCCGCCATCCGCTTCGGAAAAGCGTAGCGCAGGCCTTCCACGATCTGAAACAGCGAGAGGTCGACATAGGTCACCCGGCGGCCGGTGACGAAGGCGCCGCCGTTCGCCTGCACGAGGTCCTCGAAATAGCCGAGATATTTTGGCACCCGCGACGCCCAGAATTCCTCGGTGCGCTTCTTGGCCGGCGCCTTCTGGTCCTCGTAGTACAGCGACGGGCCGAGCGGATGATGGGTGTCGTGGATCTCCAGCACGAAGTCCGCGATCGTGAGCTGCAACTCGTGCACCCAGAGCTTGCCGCCTTCCGCCTTCGGGGCGAGGCCGTGGCGCGCGCCGAGATAGAGCAGGATGTTGGCGGTCTGCCCGATCACGAGGCTGCCGGCCTTGAGGAACGGCGGCGCAAACGGCGGCGTGCCCTTGTGCGCGTCCATCATCTTCATCATGGCACCCGTGCCGCCCTTGCCGCGCGCGACATCGGTGTAACCGGCGCCTGCATCCTCGAGCGCGAGGCGGACATATTCGCCGCGGCCCTGGATCATCGGCCAGTAGTAAAGCTGATAGTGCATGCACTTACCTCCAAAAACTTTCACCGCGTCGCTTCTCGTCAGCTCGATCGTAGCCGTGCAGAGCTCGGATCGTCCACCGCGGACAGGCTGCCTGTCCGAACCACGCAGAGACTGCTAAGGTTCCGACGTCGAATCTTCGATGAAGGATCATCTGATGGCGGACAACAAGAAGAAGCGGGGCGGCGCAGATCGCGCCCTGATCGCGTTGAGCGAATCCTACGAAGTTGCGTACTGGTCCAAGAAGTTCAAGGTCACGCCGGCGAAGCTCAAAGCCGCCGTCAAGAAGGTCGGCCATTCCGCCAAGAAGGTGGAAGCCTACTTCAAGGAGCAGCGGCACAAGGCCGCCGACCGCGCGCGGATCGCGATCAGCCAGCCCTACGAGGTCCGTTACTGGTCGAAGAAGTTCAAGGTGACGCCTGCCCGGCTCAAGACCGCGGTGGCCGCAGTTGGACACTCCTCGAAGAAGGTCGAAGCCTATTTCGCGGCCAAGAAGAAAACCGTGAAGAAAAAGAAGACTGCAAAGAAGGCGGTCAAGCGCAAGAAGGCTTAGGCGCTCTCCCAGATTCAATGAGCGGCGGCGCGAGGCGACCGCCGCTCAAGTCTCCTTGTATTCCCTCAGTTCGCCGCGAAGCAGTACAGCAGGCCGTCGCCGCCGGTGCTCTTCAGGTCGGCCTGCGAGCAGCCGCCGTCGGGACCGCGCGAGGGATGCGACGTGTTCCAGGATTTTGACGGTTCGTCGTCGCGCAGGCCCTTGCGGTCGAAATGTCCGAGCATGGCGGCGCCTTGCGTGCTGCTCGTCCAGTTCTTGCAGGTGCGGTCCTCACCGGCCGCAAACGCAGTGCCGTCCGCCTGCGATCCTGTCAGCACGTCGTGGCGGTTCGGCGTGTCGCCGGCACCGTTGATGACGTCGCCCTTCTCGGACAGGGCGGTCTGCTTGGTGAGATTGTTGCCGGCGCTGTGCAGGTCGGCGACGTCCTTGGCGACCACGACGCCCTTCACATTCTTCCACGGTCCCTTGCCGATGCGATCGCGCGCGTTCACCGCGACCTGGCCGTCGGCGGCCTGGGTCGAGAGATAGGCGCGCCATGTCTTCGGCGCGCCGAAGCCCGCGGCCTGCGCCAGCGTCTGGCAATGGTTGTCGGCACCGGCGAGGCCGCCGAGATTGGCGCCGTTGCCGATGCCGTTGCTGGTCACGAAGAAGCTGGTGTCGGCAGTCTGCGCCTGTGCCGGCGGCGCAGCCGTGACGACAAATGCAAGACAGGCCGGAACCGCGATGCACGCAATGACCTTCATCTTAATCCTCCCGATGGTTGTTATGGTCCGCTGACATCAACCCGCAGCCCGTGCGGATATTCCGGCGCCGCGACGCGCCAATGAAGCGCGCAAAATAAAAGCGCCGCGGGCTGAGCCGCGGCGCCTTGCAATTGTCATATCGGGCGATCGATCAGTTGGTCTGCTGGATCGCCGAGAGTTCCCAGTTGCCGCCGCGCTGGCGCACGAAGGTCCAGACTTCGGTGATCTCCTCCGGCTGCCCATTGCCGCCGACCATCCGGCCGGTGCCGCGCTCGAGCATGGTGTCGACCAGCGTGTAGCGCATCGCGACGGTGGCGTATTCGCTGTCGCCTTCGCGCCAGGCTTCCGCAAGATCGCCCTGCAACAGCTTCACGTTGGAAGTCTTGTTGGTGACGTTGCGCGCCTTGTTCTCCTCGAGATCCTTCGAGAAGTACGACACCATCTCCGGCGTCGCGAGCGTATGCAGCTTCGCAATGTCCTCGTTTGACCAAGCGGCCTGGATATCGCCGAGCAGCCGCTCGAACGTCTCATAGTCCGCCGGCGTGATCTCGACCGGTGTGTTCGATCCGCCGCCGAGGCCAAAGCCGAAGCCCGAACGGGCGTTGCCCTGCGGGCCGGGGCCGACGTCGGGGCCGCCCGCGTACGCGGAGGCCGGCGTATTGCGGCGCTGCCACCACGACATCGCGAGCCGGACCACGAGCACGATCAGACCGACCTGCAGCAGGAGGCCGAGGATCGACGACAGGCCGCCGAGACCCGAGAACAGGCCGCCGCCGAACAGCATGCCGAACAGGCCGGCGCCAAGGAAGCCCGCGGCCAGGCCGCCGAGCAGGCCACGGCCCATTCCGCCGCGGCCGAACAGGCCGCCGGACGTCGCCGCCGCCGGCGATCCCATGTTCGGGCTGCCAGGCTGGCTGAAGGTACGGTTCATCGGCGCAACCGAGCCGGGCGCCGTCGAGGTGCTGGGCGGCGCGGAGAATGTCCGCGAGCCGCGCGAGCCGCCGCCGCCGACGCGGGCGTCGGCCGCCGAAATGGTCATCATCACGGGCAGCGCCAGCGCCATCGCGACGGCGATCGCCCGGACAATTCCACGCGTGCGGTGCGAGAAATTCATGTTGGTTTCCTCAAAGGATTCCCCGGCATGGGGAAACGCCCCTAAGATGGGCAGGGCCTGATAAAAGTGAAGCGGGAAACGGGAACCGCGGCTGCGGCCCTCGGTCGCGGAGATGTGACACTATGGTCCTTGTGGACGCGACGGCGCGTCCTACCGCGAGATGGGGCTCGGCTTCAACCGCGACCGCATCGCAACATAACTATTCCCATGCGAGAAGGTAAGGCGCATCGAAGCTCGTCGCCCGGGCTGGCGCTCCTTATTTGACGCGTTTTCTATACGCGAGCGGGTGTCCGCTTCGCTCGAAAACGCTCTAATTCGCCGTCATGGTTTCCTTCACCGCGGCGACCAGCTGCGTCAGCGTGAACGGCTTGGGCAGGAACGCGAACTGCTGGTTCTCGGGCAGGCTCTTCTCGAAGGCGTCCTCCGCATAGCCTGAGACGAAGATGATCTTGAGCTCGGCATTGCGGCTGCGCATTTCCTTCAGCAGCGTCGGGCCGTCCATCTCCGGCATCACGACGTCGGAGACGACGAGATCGACGGCGCCGTTGTTCTCCTCGAACGCCTCCAGCGCCTCAACGCCGTTGGCCGCCTCGATCACGCTGTAGCCGCGCGAGCGGAGACCGCGCGCATTCAGCGAGCGCAGGCCGTCCTCGTCCTCGACCAGCAGGATGGTGCCCTGCCCGGTGAGATCGGGCTTCGGCTTGGCGGCTTCGGCGGCGGCGTCCTTGGTCGCGGCATTGCCGGCCTGCGCCTCCGGGGCGGCCTCCTGCTCCTGGCGATGCCGCGGCAAATAGATCCGGAAAGTGGTGCCCCCGCCGGGCACGGAATCGACATAGACGAAGCCGCCGGTCTGCTTGACGATGCCGTAGACCGTCGACAGGCCGAGGCCGGTGCCCTTGCCGACTTCCTTGGTCGAGAAGAACGGCTCGAAGATCTTGTCGATGATCTCGTGCGGAATGCCGGTGCCGGTGTCCGAAATCTCGATCTTCACATAGTCCGCCGCCGGCATGCCCTTGTTGGCGAGTTGGGCTGCTTCCTCGGTCGGCAGATTGGCGGTGCGGATGATCAGCTTGCCGCCGTCGGGCATCGCGTCGCGCGCGTTGACCGCGAGGTTGACCACCACCTGCTCGAATTGCGAAACGTCGACCTTCACCGGCCACAGATCGCGGCCATGCACCAGGTCGAGCTTGACCTTCTCGCCGATCAGCCGGCGCAGCAGCATGGTGAGGTCGGACAGCGCATCGCCGAGATCGAGCACCTGTGGCCGCAGCGTCTGGCGGCGCGAGAACGCAAGCAACTGCCGCACCAGCGTCGCGGCGCGGGTCGCGTTCTGCTTGATCTGCATGATATCCTGGAACGACGGGTCGGTCGGCTTGTGCGCGTTCAGCAGGAAGTCGTTCGCCATCATGATGGCCGACAGCACGTTGTTGAAGTCGTGCGCGATGCCGCCGGCGAGCTGGCCCACCATCTCCATCTTTTGCGACTGGTTGATCTGGTTCTCCAGCGCGCGGCGCTCGGTGGTCTCCAGCATGTAGACGATCGCGGTCTCGGCGTCGCGCTCGTCCTTCTCGACGGTCGTCACGAAGAACTGGGCAAAGCGCTCCTTGGCGCCGTCCAGCATCACCTCGACCGGCGCGATATCGCCCTGGCCCTCGGCGGCCTGGTTGATCGCGGCGATCAGGAGACCCCGGTCGCGCGGATTGACCGCGCGGAAGATCGACTTGGCCGCACCGCCCTCGCCGTTCAGCCCCTGCGCCAGCTTGGCGAAGCGCGCATTGGCACCGACCACGTTGCCGCCGCGGTCGACAGTCGCGATCGCCATCGGCGTATGGTCGAAGAAGCGCATGAAGCGCACCTCGGCGGCGCGCTCCGGATCGGAACGCTCGTCGCGGGCGCGGCTGATCACCAGCGTGCGCGAGGCGCCCGCAGCGCCGTCGGCGCCGAAGGCGAGCTTGTGATAGAGCCGCACCGGCACGGTCTTGCCGCCGCGCATCCGCAGGTCGATGTCGAACACCTCGGTCTTGACCTCGCCCGGCACCGCCGCAATCGAGGTCAACAGCGCCGCACCGTCGCCCGAGACGATGTCGGTCAGCTTCAGGCCGCCCGAACCGATCTCGGCCAGATCGTAGTCCAGCCAGTTGGCCAGCGTGGCGTTGACATAGGCGATCTCGCCGGCCGGATTGACTGAGAAGAAGCCGCACGGCGCGTGATCGAGATATTCGATCGCGTGCCGCAACTCCTGGAACACATCCTCCTGGTCTTCGCGGTCACGGGTGACGTCGGCGATCGACCACACCGCATATCTCGCGTCGCGTTTGCCCTCGCCGAGCGGGCGCACCCTGAGCCGCAGCCAACGGCCTTGTTCGCCACCTTGCCCGGCCTCGTGGCCGGCGACGCGGACCTCCTCCTGCTGCCGCTTGCCCTCGCGTGCCGCCTTCAAGAGGCGGAACACCGCCTCGGAGACGTCGGGGTTGCCGATGAAGACGCGCTCGACGGGACGGACGTCCTGCGGCCCGGCCGCGCCGGTCAGCCTCAGATAGGCGGCGTTGGAATAGACCACATGGCCGCGGGAGTCGGTGACCACGAGCCCTTCCTGGGCCTGGTCGGCGATCCGCGCCATCACGGGGTCGTCGGTGGCGCGGTCGGAGAAGCGGATGATGCCTGCAGCAAGCGCGAACAGGGTGAACAGGCCGACGGTGGCGAGCAGCGCCAGCACGCCGAGGATATAGGGCTGCGCCTGGGTGCGGCCGATGGTCATCAGCCAGACCGCCACCGCGACGATGCCGACAGCGATCAGGACCACCAGCAGGATGCTGCCGCTGCGCCGCGCTGGCGCGTGAGCCACGAACGGCTCAGTCGCGGGAGGATCGTTGCTATCGGCGGTCATCTGGAGAGACATGGCTCGTCTGCATCACGAAGGCGCCCGGCCGGCCGCCTCGCCCCTGAGTGCCTGAATCGGACCCGAAAACGCAAGTCCATCAGGCGGCAATTTCGCAAGTTACGCGCATTTCAAGCGGTTTTCCGCCCTTTACTGTCGCAGGCCGGACAGGCCGCGCTTCAGCCGCATCACATAGCCGATGATTTCGGCGACCGCATGATAGTGCTCGACCGGGATCTCCCGGTCGATCTCGACGGTCGCATAGAGCGCCCGGGCCAGCGGCACGTTCTCCACGATCGGAATATCGTGCTCCTTGGCGATCTCCCTGATCTTGAAGGCAAGGTTGTCGACGCCCTTGGCGACGCAGAGCGGCGCCGACATGCTGCGGTCGTAGGCCAGCGCCACCGAATAGTGGGTCGGGTTGGTGATGATCACCGAGGCCTTGGGAACCTGGGCCATCATGCGCTTCCTGGCGCGCTGGACCCGCAACTGCTTGATCCTGCCCTTGACGTGCGGGTCGCCTTCCGACTGCTTGAACTCCTCCTTCATCTCCTGCAGCGACATCTTGTGACGCTCGTACCAGGTCCGGTACTGGAAGAAGTAGTCGGCGATCGCGACCGCAGCGAGCATGGCGACCACCGCCGCCATCAAATGCACCGTCATGCTGGTGATGGCGGGCAGAAGCTCGGCCGGATCGACCCGCAGGAATGCTTCCATCCGCAGCCGTTCGGGCCACAGCACCACGACCATCACGGCGCCGAGCGCGATCAGCTTGAACAGGCCCTTCAGGAAATTCGCCACCGCCTGCTTGCCGAACAGCCGCTTGAAGCCGGCTGCCGGCGAGATCTTGGAGAATTTCGGCTCCAGCTGCTCGCCCGACCACACCAGCTGGTGCTGCACCATGTTGCCGGCGACCGCGGCCAGCGCCAGCATCAGAAACGGTACGCCGATCGCGGCAACCACAGCATAGCCCAGCGTCTGGGTCAGTTGAAGCAGACCGGCGCCGTCGGTGCGGATCATCCATGAATTGGCGATCAGGTTGCGCAGCGGCATCAAGATGCCGCCGCCGATCGAGCCCGAGAAGGTCGACAGCACCAGCGTGGCGCCGGCGATGATGAACCAGGTGTTGACCTCCTGGCTCTTGACGACGTCGCCTTTTTCGAGCGCATCGTCGAGACGTTTTTGCGTAGGGTCTTCTGTTTTGTCTTCGGTATCGTCGGCCATCGCTCTCCCCTAGTTCATCGGAGCAAGCTGGCGCATGACGCCGTTGAAGTAGTCGAAATAGGTATTCATCATCGCCGCGAGCACCACGCCGAAGATCAGGAAGCCGACCATGATCGAGAGCGGCACGCCGACGAAATAGACCTGCATCTGCGGCATCAGCCGCGCCAGCACGCCGAGCCCGATGTTGAAGACCAGGCCGAACACCAGGAACGGCGCCGACAGCTGCAGGCCGATCTTGAAGGCGGCGGAGAACGCCGAGGTCGCAAGCGCGGCGACGTCGCCGGTCGGCATGATCTCGCCGGGCGAGAAGATGCGGTAGCTCTCGCTCAGCGCCGCGATCACGAGATAGTGGCTGTCGGTGGCAAACAGCAGCGTCAGGCCGAGGATGGTGAGGAAATTGCCGACGATCTGGCCCTGCTGACCCTGGGTCGGGTCGATCGCGGTAACGAAGCCGAGGCCGAGTTGCTGTGCGATCACGGAGCCCGCAACATTGAGCGCCGACAGCGTCACCCGCGCGGTCGCTCCGAGCACGATGCCGATGATGAGTTCATGCACCATCAGGACGCCGAGCGAGGAGATCGACGTCAGGTCGACATGATAGGCGTTGCGATGCAGCGGAAGGATGATCAGCGTCAGCAGCAGCGCGATCGACAGCTTGACGCGCGCCGGGATGTTGCTCTCGCCGAAACCGGGCAGCAGCATCACCATCGCGCCCACGCGCGCAAAGACCAGCACGAAGATTGCGGCCAGCGCCGGCAGCAGGGAGACATCGATGCGCATGACCGCGGCATTAGTGCATCAACCGCCGATGATTCGCGACGAAATCCGCATCATGTGGCTGGCGAGCGAGTCGGCCATGAACGGTAGCGCCAGCAGCAATGTGACGAAGATGGCGAGGATCTTCGGCACGAAGACCAGCGTCTGTTCCTGGATCTGGGTCAGCGCCTGGAACAGCGACACCACGACGCCGACCACGAGGCCGACCACCATGAGGGGCGACGACACGATCACGATGGTCCAGATCGCATCACGCGCGACGTCGAGGGTTTCAGGGCCGGTCATTGTTGTTCTCGCTGTTGTTGTTTTGCGCCAGTCGTTCCGGGGCGATGCAAAGCATCGAACCCGGAACCTCGAGATTCCCCAGTGCGCAATTGCGCACCTGCGGTCTGGTCCTTCGGACCATCCCGGAATGACGCCATTCGTCAGATCGGCATCTTCATGATGTCTTCGTAGGCCTGGATCACGCGGTCGCGGACCGAGACCAGTGTCGACACCGCAACGTCGGTGTCGGCGACCGCCGTCACCACGTCCATCACATTCGCCTTGCCCGAGGCCATTGCCATGGTCTGTGCGTCGGATTTCTTGCCCGCTTCCAGCACGCTGCCGACGGAGTCCTTCAGCAGCGCGCTGAACGACGGGCCGGCGACTGCCTGCCCGCCCAGTCCGGCCTTCTCGGCGCCGCCGCGCTCCATCAGTTTCGCGAGGCTGGCGTAGGCGTTGGCGGCGACTGTCGGTGTGGCCATGATTTACGTTCCCTGTTCTTGTTGCGTCAGGACTTGAGGATGTCGAGCGTGCGCTGGATCATTCGCCGCGTCGCGCTGATGATGTTGAGGTTGGCCTCGTAGGAGCGCTGGGCGTCGCGCATGTCGGTCATTTCGACCATCGGATTGACGTTCGGATATTTGACGTTGCCGGAGGCATCCGCCGCCGGATTGCCCGGTTCCTGCTTGACGCGGAACGACGACCGGTCCGGCCGGATCCGTCCGAGGGTCACGACCTGGGCGTCGAGCGAGCGGTCGAGCGCGGACGAGAAGGTCGGCACCTTGCGACGGTAGGGATCGCCGCCCGCGGTCTGCGCCGTCGAATCGGCGTTGGCGATATTTTCCGAGATCACCCGCATCCGCCCGGCCTGCGCGCGCAGGCCTGATGTCGCGATGCTCATCGAGCGGGCGAAATCGCTTGTTCCATCTGCCATGGGATCCTCCTGCCGCCGTCAGGTGTCAGCTTGTTTTGAGCATGATCTCCGCGCAAACGCCTTGCGTTCGCGCGAGGGAAAACCGCTCCACACTTTTCCGGATCATGCTCTAGCCCTTGCCGATCGCGGTCTTCAGCAGATGCAGGCTTTTGCTGTAGAGCGAGGTGACCGCCGCGTAGTCCATCTGGTTGGCGGACACTTTCAGCATCTGGTCCTCGAGATTGACCGCGTTGCCGGCCGGACGGGTCTGAAAGCCGCTCTTGCCGCGGTCGTTGTCGAAGGCATCAGGCGCGCCGGACGCCGTCAGATGGGTGCCGCTGGTCTGCATCATCGGCAGCGTCCCCATGCCGCCGCCGACGGTGGCGCCGGCGCGGTCGAACTTCGGCTCGACCAGGTCGCGCGGCCGGAAGTTCGGCGTGTCGGAATTGGAAATGTTCTCGGCAAGGACGCGCTGGCGCTCCTGGTGCCACTGCATCTTGCTGCGCAGCGCCGACAGGATCGGGAGATCGTTCATGGACATCGCCGCGGCTCCGTTAACCTCTTGGACAACCCTTGGGCTCCCGAGGTAGGCAGAATTTGCCCGGTGTATGGTTAACGGGTGGTTAAAATGTCGGACTGATCCGTGGAGAACGCCGCAACGGAGGCCCGAGAGCGCATTTTCGCCACGAATGCTGCGTTAACCAGCACGGACCAAGACAGCGTGGGGCGCTGAGAAGTCGTTTTGGGACAAGCGATTCTTGGTTTATTAATAGAACAGCCGGCTGCAAGCCGCTCGGAATTAAGAAATAAGGCGAATCTCGGGCGCGATTCGCTGTGCAAACCGCACTTGTCAATCCGCGCTCGTTGATGGCGAAAGCTGAGGAAGGCCACGATGGCCGGGGACTCCAATATGCAGGTCGTTACATTCGTCTTGGCATTCGTGGTCGTGCTGGCGCTGATCGGCGTCACCGCATGGCTCGTCCGCCGCTTCGCCGGAAACCGCCTCGGGGCCAACGCCAATCGCGGGCGGATGCCGCGGCTGGCGGTGATCGACGCCGCCGCGGTCGACGGCCGGCGCCGGCTGGTGCTGGTCCGCCGCGACAATATCGAACATCTGCTGATGATCGGCGGCCCCACCGATATCGTCGTCGAGCCGAACATCGTCCGCGCCATGCCCGGGCGTGATCAGATGTCGGCCCGCCCCGCGGTCGGCCCAGAAGCCGCGCTGCCGCGTGCCGCACCGCTTCCGGACGCGGCCTGGAACGAGAGCGAGGCTGCCCGCTCCGACAGTTTCGAACTTCCCGAGCCCGAGCCGCCGCCACGTCAGGCGCGCCCCTCCTTCGCCGACGAGTTGCGCCGGCCCCCGTCGCCGGTCGCCGAGCGTCGCAGCGATCCGCTCACGGGCTTCACGCCCGAGCGTAGCGAGCCGCGGCCCGATCCGATGCCGCCGCGCCTGCCGCCGCGCTCCGAACCCGTGATCCCGCGTGTGCCGCGCGCGGCCGAACCGCCGAAGGCGCCGCCGCCGCTGCGCGCGCCCGCGGCCGAGCGTTCTGTCACGCCGCCGCCACCGCCTCCCCCCGCTCCGCCACCGGTCGCGACGCAGGCACCCCCGGCCCAGCCGCCCGCATCGAACGCCGACGCCAATCTCGCCGAGATGGCGCAGCGGCTCGAAGCTGCGCTGCGCCGCCCGACCGGCCCAGGCGAGACCGTCGCGCCGCCAGTTGCGCCCGAGGCGCCGCCGGTGCGTGCGCCGCGCAGCGAGCCGCCCGCCGCGCCTGCCCAGCAGAAGAGCGGGTTCGAGAATCTCGAGGACGAGATGGCCTCGCTGCTCGGCCGACCACCGAAGTCTCCTTCGTGAGATCAGGGTCCGTCCCGCGTAGAGTTTTTTTCATCGCTGTCCTGATCGCCGCCGGATCCTTCGCTGATCCGGCGATGGCGCAGGATATCAGCATCAATCTCGGCGGCGGCAATGGCGGTGTGACCGAGCGCGCGATCCAGCTGATCGCACTGCTCACGGTGCTGTCGATCGCGCCGTCGATCCTGGTCATGATGACGTCGTTCACGCGCATCGTGGTCGTGCTCTCGCTGCTGCGCACCGCGCTCGGCACCGCCACCGCGCCGCCGAACTCGGTGATGATCGCGCTCGCGATGTTCCTCACCGCCTTCGTGATGGGACCGGTGCTGCAGAAATCCTATGACGACGGCATCAAGCCGCTGGTCGCCAACCAGATCGGCGTCGAGGAGGCCTTGCAGCGCGCCTCGGTGCCGTTGCGCGGCTTCATGCAGAAGAACGTCCGCGAGAAGGATCTGAAGCTGTTCATGGACCTCTCCGGCGAGCCGCCGCCGGCGACGCCCGATGAGATGTCGCTGCGCATCCTGGTGCCGGCCTTCATGATCTCCGAGCTGAAGCGCGCCTTCGAGATCGGCTTCCTGTTGTTCCTGCCGTTCCTGATCATCGACCTCGTGGTCGCCTCGGTCTTGATGTCGATGGGCATGATGATGCTGCCGCCGGTGGTGGTGTCGCTGCCGTTCAAGCTGATCTTCTTCGTGCTGGTCGACGGCTGGGCCCTGGTCGCCGGCAGCCTGGTGCAGAGTTACGGGGGGTAGCCCCGCGAAACATTCATGGCCCGTCAGCTGGATCGGCCGTGCCGTTGCACTATCATGCGCGGCACCGCATCCAGGGAGCCGTGCCCGTGCAGCAGCCATTCGACCGCGCCGCAGAAGATATCGGCAATTCCATCCATCTCGAGCATGTCAACGTGCAGGTGCCGGACCAGCGCCTCGCCACGCTGTTCTATGTCGCCGGCATCGGGCTGACCCGCGATCCCTATCTGATGGTCTCCGACAGCAACATGTGGGTGAACGCCGGCCGCAGCCAGTTTCATCTGCCGACCGGCCGGCCACAGGTGCTGCGCGGCCATACCGGTATCGTGATCGCCGGACGGCAGGCCCTGCTGGCGCGGCTTGCAGCCGTTGCGCCCAAGCTCGAAGGCACCGCGTTCAGCTATCGCGAACGCAACGATCACGTCGAGGCCACCTGCCCCTGGGGCAACCGCCTGCGCTGCTTTGAGCCGGACGCCGCGCGGTTCGGGCGCATCGCGCTCGGCATGCCCTATGTCGAGTTCGAGGTGCCGCGCGGCACCGCCGAAGCGATCAGCCGGTTCTATCCCGAGATCATGGGCATCCCGGCGAGCGTCGTGAACGGAGACGGCGTCGTCGCGCGCGCCAAGGTCGGCAAGGACCAGTATCTGCAATTCCGCGAGACCGATCAGGCGCAGGGCGAGTTCGACGGCCATCACGTCCAGATCTACATCACGGACTTCTCGGGTCCCTACAAGCGGCTGTGGGAGCGCAATCTGGTCTCCCGCGAGGACAATCAATACCAGTACCGCTTCTGCGACATCGTCGATCCCGCCAATGGCCGGCATCTGTTCGCCGTCGAGCACGAGGTGCGCAGCGCCACCCATCCGATGTATCTGCGGCCGCTGATCAACCGCAATCCGGCGCAGACGAACCGCACCTTCGCCAACGGCTACGACCAGGCACCTTGGGCGATGGGACCGGACCAGTATGACGGGTGAGCGCACGCCTCCGCATCACGCCATCCTCCGCAATGCCAGCCACGAGACCACATGCTTCCCTCCCAGCGCCATTTGTTCGAGATTCCACGCGAGATCTGCTACCTGAATTCGGCGTCCTACAGCCCGCTGCCGCAGAAGACGCTGCACGCCGGCCGCGCCGCGGTGGGACGCAAGGGCCAACCTTGGACCATCGATGCCGGTTTCGCCGGCCGCCAGCATGAGCGCGCCCGCGCCGCGGCGGCGCGCCTGATCAATGCCGATGCGAATGACGTCGCGCTGATCCCGGCGATCAGCTACGGCGTCGCGACGGTGGCGAAGGCGCTGAGCATTCCGCGCGGCACCCGCGTCATCGTGCTGGAAAACGATCACTCCTCGCCGGTGCTGGAATGGCACGCCCGCGCCGAGGCGCAGGGCTTTGTCGTCGACACCGTCCGCCAGCCCGCCGACGGCGACTGGACGTCCGCCGTGCTGGCAACGATCGACCGCGCTGGCGCGCCGCCGGTCGGCCTCGCCTCGATCTCGTCGGTGCACTGGTCGGACGGCGGCCTGATCGATGTCGACAAGGTGCAGGCGGCGCTGCGGCGGCACGGTGCAATGTTCGTGATCGACGCGACGCAGAGCGCCGGTGTCGTGGCGATGGATGTGACAAAGCTCGATCCCGGCGCCGTGATCTTTCCGACCTACAAATGGCTGATCGGCCCCTACGGCCGCGCCTTCCTCTACGTTGCAAAACGCCACCAGAACGGCGTGCCGCTGGAGCAGACCTCCGCCGGCCGCCGCAACGTGAATTCCGAGAACCCGGACTATTTCGGCGATCTCACCTATGTCGACGACGCCCGCCGCTACGACATGGGCGAACGCGATCATTTCATCACACTGGAGATGGCCTCGATCGGCATGGAGATGATGGCGGACTGGAGCGCCACTGCCGTCAGCGCGCGGCTCGCGATGCTCACCGAGCGGATCGCCGACGGTGTGCGTGACCTCGGGCTCGACGTGCCGGCACGCAGCGTGCGCGCGCCGCACATCCTGAGCCTCGGCATGGCCGGCGGCATTCCGAAGGAGTTGATCGCGCGCCTCGCGGCCGAGGACATCCACGTCGCGTTGCGGCTCGGCCGGATGCGGATCTCGCCGCACGTCTTCAACGACGAGGCCGATGTCGACCGCCTGGTCGCTGTGTTGACGAAGGCGCTGCGCGGTTAACTCTGCTTGCGCCCCAGCGCAACGACGCTGAACAACTCAATCGCCAGCGCGACGGCGACGCCGGCCGCGCCGATCACGAACAGCAGCGCATAATCGCCGCCGCTGTGCGCGAACAAATAGGACAGGCCGTAGGCGCCGGCCGCCTGGAACAGCGCGAAGGTCGTCGTCGCCTGCGCCCAGGCGGAGCGCTGGCTCGCGGCCGAATGCGGGATCAGCTCGTGGATGCGGCCGATCACCAGCGGCACGATGCCGGGCGTGAAGCCGCCCACGATGAGGCTCGACACAATCATTGCGGCCGGTGACGTCGTCACGGCAGGCAGCGCGACCGCGACGGCCTCGATCAGGAACGCCACGCGGAGCGCCGCGGCAAAGCCTGCGCGATCGGCGAGATGTCCTGACAGCAGCGGACCGACCACGGCACCGATGCCGTACAGCACCCAGTAATAGGAACCTGCCGCGATCCCCTGCGCGAGTCCGCGGGCCACGAAGTCGACCAGGAACACCATATGCGGCACCAGCGCCAGCGCGTTGAGGCCGTACTCCAGGCATAGCGCGATCAACAGCGGTGAGCGCACGCCATGCGACGCTGCGTGCGGCTCCGCCGCAGCATGCGCAGCGGGCGCTTCGGCCGGCCACGCCTTCCAGCTGATGAGTGTCAGCACCGCCGACAAGATTCCAAGGCCGTACCAGGCCTGCTTGAGGCCCTGCTGCAGCAGCAGCGGCACCAGCGTGCCCGAGGCGGCGACACCCAATCCGACGCCGGCAAAGATTACGCCGCCGATCAGGCCGCGCTTGCTGGGCGCCGTGTGAGGAAGAATCACGGTCGCCGCCAGCACCATGATCACGCCGCCGCTGACGCCGGCGAGGAAGCGGAAGCCGAAGAACCAGATGAAGGAGATCGGCACCGCGCAGGCAAAGCAGGTGATCGCAGCCAGTGTCATCATACTGCGCAGCGCCCACACCGAGCCGATCCGCGCGCCGAGATCGCGGGCGATCAGCGCGCCGGCGAGATAGCCGGCAAGATTGGCGGCACCGAGATAGACCGCTTCCGCCGGCGTGAACCATTTCGCCGCGATCAGCGCCGGGATCAGCGGCGTGTAGGCAAAGCGCGCCAGCCCGAGCCCGACCAGCGAGGCACACAGCCCTGCGGCCGCGGACAGCCACAGCGGTCCGCCCGCATCGCGATGTGGTTCGGCGTGATGGCGCCTGGCATGATCGACATTGGCTGACATGGACATGGCAGTAGGCCCTCCGGCCGTTCGTGAAAAATGATTAGTTGCGATCGCAGCAATCGTTGACAGCGATCACGCTCGCCTCTCCCGATCGGGAGAGGCGCCGGGTTCGATTTGCACGAGGGGTCAGCGGGAAGATGTCGGCGCAGCCGCGAGCTTCTTGCGATAGTCCAGCGCGGGTAGCCCGCCCCAGCCCCAATTGTCGGTGTCGACTTCCTCGATGACGACGAAGGTCGATTCCATGGGCTTGCCGAGCACGTCGCGGAGCAGCTCGCTGGCGCCCTTGATCAGCGCGGCCTTCTGCTCCGGTGTGGTGGACGACGCCCCCGGCGCCGTCCCCTCACGCGTGACCTGGATGGTGACGATAGGCATGACGTCCTCCGGTCCTAGTGACCGGCGCTCTGGCCGCCGTCGACATGCAGGATCTCGCCGGTAACGAAGCCCGCGCCTTCGAGGAACAGCACGGCGTCGACGATGTCCTTCATTTCGCCCATCCGTCCGACCGGATGCAGCTTGGCAAGGAAATCGTGGGTCTCAGGCGCGTGCATCGGGGTCTTGATGACGCCCAGCGCGACGGCGTTCACACGGATGCCCTTGGCGGCATATTCGATCGCCAGCGACTTGGTCGCCGCGTTCAACCCGCCCTTGGTCAGCGAGGCCAGCACCGAGGGAACGTTGCTGTTGGCGTGATCGATCAGGCTGGTCGTGATCTGCACGATGTGCCCGGAGCCCTGCTTCGCCATCTCCTTCGCAACGCGCCGGGTGATGTAGAAGAAGCCGTTGAGGTTGGTCGCGAGCACCGACGCATAGTCCTGGTCGGTGTAATCGGTGAACGGTTTTGCGACGAAGATGCCGGCATTGTTGACCAGCGTGTCGACGCGGCCGAAGCGCGCCAGCGCCTGCTTGATGACGCGGTCGGCAACCTCGGGATCGCCGATGTCGCCCGGGACCGCCAGCACATCGGCATCGGAGGACGGCTTGATGCTGCGGGAATTGGCGACGACGCGGTAGTTGCGGTCGCGATAGCCCCTGACGAGCGCCTCACCGATTCCCTGCGACGCGCCGGTGATAATGGCAACCTTCTGCTCTGCACCCATGGTCTCTCTCCATCTGTTGGTGAGGCTGCAACAGCGCCGCCTCGATGGGGAGCAACCTAGATACATCCGCTTTCCGCGCGAATGCCCGCTATTCGGCGGACACTCTTCCGCGGCGCGAACGAATGGCCCCGGCCTTGCTGGCTTCGCGCGACAGCCGCTCGAAATAGCGTTTCAGCCGCGGCGTCGCGAAGTCGACGAAGGCGCGCACCTTCGGCACGTCGAAGCGGCCCTGCGGCGCCAGGAGATGTACCGGCAGCGGCGGATGCTCGTCGCTTGCGAGCAGTATCTGCAGCCGCCCCTCGCGGATTTCCTCGGCGATGTGATAGGAGAACAGCCGGGTGATGCCGTGCCCTTCGCTGGCCGAGGCGACCGCCGCCCGCACGGTGTTGACGACCAGCCGCGGCGTGAACTGCACCGCGCGCGCGACCTTCGACTTCGCGGCCGGCGGAAAGCTCCAGGAGTCGAGCCCGAAATGCGTCATCGCGATGATCTGATGCTTCGCGAGATCGGCCGGCTCGCCGATCACGGGGTGCTGCGCGAGATAGCCCGGTGACGCCGCGACCACGCGGCGCACCTCGCCGAGCTTGATCGCGACGAAATTGGAATCGGCGAGATGGGCGATGCGCAGCGCAACGTCGATGCCCTCGTCGATCAGATTGACGGTGCGATCGAGCATCACGAGCCGGGCGACCACCGCCGGATGCTCGGTCATGAACGCATCAAGCACCGGCCGCAGCAAATCCTCGCCGACCACGACCGGCGCCGTTATCGTCAGCGTGCCGCGCGGCGCGGAACGCTCGCCGCCGGCCGAGATGTCGGCCTCCTCGAGCTCGCTGAGGATGCGCCGGCACGCCGCCGCGTAACGCTGGCCGGCATCGCTCAGCTTCAGCGACCGCGTGGTGCGATGAAGCAGCTCGGCGCCGACATGATGCTCAAGGAACGCGATGGCACGGCTGACCGCCGCCGGCGAGCGCCGCAACTTCCGTCCGGCGCCCGCAAGGCTGCCCTCGTCGACCGCCGCGACGAAGACCTTCATGGCGTCGATGCGGTCCATAAGCTTTCCTCGGCTCGCCGCTGCCGCTACCCCTTCACATCATACTGCTTGCTGAGGTGATCGCCGATCTGCACCAGCATCGCGACGCATTCGGGATAGCCGGGCCTCGCCACCGTGGCCTCGTCGGCGCTGGCGCGGAATTCCCAGCTGTCGCCGTCGCGCAGCACGGAGATGTCGATGCCATCAGGGCAATCGGCATGCACCTTCAGCTCGGCGCGCGCCATCGCGATGAGTTCGGCTTCGGTCTTGATCGGCTTGCTCATGTAAACGAAGTCCTCCCGGCGCTTGCGATTGGCGCCATGGTTGCCGATTTGGCGGCGGAATGTCGAGAGCACGGACGCGATCACGCCCTCTTGCAATTGACAAATCGCATCTCCCCGGCGAACATTCGGCCGGTTCGATACCACCCGCCGCTTGCACCCCGCCCGGGGACGGTGAACGTATCAAGCCAGGTTTCAAGCTTCCTTTGCCCGCACGAACGGGTCAGCAACGCAAGCCCCTGACGCTTTCCGTTCGTCGATGCAGAGGACCATCCCATGCGCGATTTCCGCGATGCCAAGGCCATGGCGCAGACGCTGCGCGAAGCGCTCGGTGCCAAGTCGATCCCCCTCACCCACAGCGACAGCCTGGAGCTGATTGCCAGACTGTTCGGTCAGCGTGACTGGAACACGCTGGCGGCGCGGATACAGGCCGCCGGCGGAGTGCCGGCTCCCACTCCGCAATCGGCGCCCGACGCCGTGCGGCAAGAGATCGCAGTCGATACAGCGGTGCTCGATCGCTATACCGGCTTCTACCAGCTCAGCGAGCAAGCGGTCTTCTCGGTGACGCGCGAAGGCAGCCACCTCGTCGGCCAACTCACCGGGCAGCGTGCCGTGCCCTTCTTCGCCGAGAGACCGACCGATTTCTTCGCCCGCGATGTCGATGCGCAGATCAGCTTCGTTGTGGCCGCTGACGGAGGCGTCACCTCGCTGGTCCTGCACCAGAACGGCGATCTGCCGATGTCACGCATCGACGCCGCAGCCGCGAGGGAGATCGCGGCGCGCACCGCGGAGCGGGTCAAGAACCAGTCGCCGGCTCCCGGCACAGAGGCGGCGCTCCGCCGCCTGTGCGAGGGGATCACCTCTGGCAACCCCGATTACAACGATATGAGCCTAGGGCTCGCCGCGGCGACCCGTGAACAGTTGCCGCGTCTGCAGCCCGGCCTTGCCGACCTCGGCGCAATCGAATCCATGCGCTTTCTCGGCGTTGGCGCCCAAGGCGAGGATGTCTACAGCGTGAAGCACGAGAACGGCGCGTCGCATTGGCGCATCGCGCTTGACGCGAAGGGCATCATTTCAACCGCGTGGGTGACACCCGGGCCGTGAGGCCCCGCATTGCTAGGGCGACGCGCTGGCGCGGCGCTCGCCCTTGATCGCCGGCAGCGTGCTTACCGGCGCGGCCTTCGCACTGTCAGGCACCGATCCGGTCGCCACCGGATCGGGCAGCGGCGCGCGGGCGGTGGCATCGGGGAAGCGGACCTTCATCTCGCGGATGAAGCCGTCGAGCGTGTCGACGCTGGCGGCCATCCGCGCGATCTGCGCGAACTCGGCGCTCGAGGTCGCAACGGGTTTGCTGGCGGCGTCGAACGCCAGCCTGTCGGCATCGCCCGACATCAGCGGCGCGTATTTCTCGCGGAACCGGGACAGCCCGATGGCGTCCTCGGCGAGCGCGTAACCGACCACGGCGCGGATGATGTCGGCCTTCTCGCCCGGGTTGAGCGGGGTAAAGTCACGCCAGCGATCGCCATAGTAGAGCTCGATCTGCTCGGACGCCTCGCGCCAGTGCCGCGATGCCCAATAGATGTCCGAGCGCAGCCGGATCGCCTCGCGGCCGGTGATGTTCGAGATGATGTCGAGCGCGAGGTCGTGCCGGCCGACGTCGCTCTGCGCGCGCGCCTCGAGCAGCAGCCGCTGCTGGCGCAATTCGCCGGAGAGGTCCGCAATCCGGGTCGAGCGCAGCGCGCCGATGGCGTGGTCGGGCTTGCGGTTCATCAGATAGACCATCGCAAGGCGCGCGGCGACCTGGGCGCGCGCCGCGCCTTCGAGACGCTTGTCGACCTGGTACTGCAGGAGGTCGGCGGCCTGGTCGAGCAGATCGACACCCACGAGACGGTCGGCGAGACGGCGGATCATCTCGTCGCCGCGGCGGCCGATCGGCGTCAATTCGCGGTATTCGTAGAAGGTGCCGAGCGCATCGATCGGCGCCATCTCGTCGCCCTTGGGGCCGAGATAGAGCTGCACGAACAAGGCCGACGCGGCATCCTGCGCCAGCCGCGATTCCGGCGCGTTCGGCTGCAGCCGGGTCGCGGCACGCGTCACCGCGAAGGCGTCGGCATAGCGCGCGGTCTCGGCGTAGATCTTCGACAACACGTAGAGCGTCTTCAGCTCGATGGAGTCGCCGCGCCACAGCATCGACAACAGCTCGAGCTCCTTCAGCACATCGTCGCGTCCGATCTCGCCGCGCTTCTGCTTGAGCAGCGTCTCGAGCAGCCTGCCCTCGGCGGCGGCCTGGCGATCGGCCGAATTGGCGGCGAAGCGGTAGGCGTCGAGCGCGTCCTTCTCCTGGCCGAGCGCTTCGGCGAGCCGGCCGCGCAGCACCGCAACCGCGGGCTTCAGCTCATCGGGAACGCCGACCACGTCGAGGTCGCTCTTGCGCCGCGCGGCGCCGGCATAGTCCTTGACCTCGAGCGAGGCCTTCATCGAGTCCAGGGTGACGATGCGCTGCAGGTCGGGGGGCAGCGTCGCGACCGCGAATTCGGCGTTCTTGAACTTCTCGCGCGCCTCGGCCCATTTGCCTTCGCGGGCAAAGGCGAGCCCCTTCCACAATTGGGAATCGTAACCATTGCCGATCACCGGATTGGCCAGGTCCTTCAAGCCCTGCGCCGGGTGTCCGATCAGGATGCTGGCGACCGCATGCACCATCACCACGGGCGCCGTCTCACTGCCGCGCTTGCTCTCGGACAGGATCAGATTGGCGACGCCATGCGCTTCGTAGTACATGCCGCGCGCCATGTAGAAATCGGCGAGATCGAGCCGCGCCTGCGGCAGCTGCTCGGCATTGGCCGCGCCGGCCGCCACGATCAGAGCGTCGAGCTGCTTGAGGAAGCTCTCCGACCGGTTCTTGCGCCACTCGTTCGGATCGAACAGCGGCTTCACCGCCGCAGTCGCGCGCTCGGCGGCGACATCGGCCGACGACAGCGTCAGCCCGCCGGGACGGCCCAGCATCACCTTGTCGGCGCCGACCTCCGCCTTGACGTCGTCGGCGTTGGGATGGACCACGACGCCGTGGATCGATTCCAGCAGCGAGAGCTCGACGAAATCCTGCCGCTTGATGATGCCGCGGGTCGGCGGCGGCGCGGTCACCACCCAGAGCGTATCGCCGGCGTCGGGATCGACCAGTTTATGGAGCTGGCCGGGATTGGCGAGCGGCACGCTGACATTGGCGAGCGCGGGCTCCGAGATGTTGCGCACCACGCTGAGCGGCAGCGGCGGCTTCTGCACCCGGTCGGCAAAGGTCAGCGTCCAGCTCACGCCGCGCGAGCGATCGTCGCTCTCGAGCGACGGCATCTGCGGCCGGTTGAGGCGGAAGCGCACCGCCTGCCCCTTCTCGAGTGGGATCCGGCTGACGTCTGATATCAGCGAGCCGGCCTTGGCGCGGATCGGATCGACATCGATCGCATCTAGCGTGTCGAACACCATCCACACCGTGTCGGCGCGGCGGAACAGCGCCGCCGGCGTCGCGCCGGGGAATGCAAAGGTCACCCGCAGCCCGTCGCTGTCGCGCTGGGCGTCGACCGCGGACTTGCCGCCGGCACGGGCATCAGTGGGCGGCGATGGTGCCGCGGCCGGCTTCGGCGCTTCCGTTGCCGGCGCGGCCGCGACGACAGGCGCGGGCTTCGGCGCATCGCTCACCGGTGCCATGTTCGGTTCGGCGGCGGAAGCGGCGCTGCCTTCGCGCGGGGCCGGCGCAGCAGCGTTCTCGACGCCAACAGCCGGAGCAGCTGCGATCTTCGGCAGCTCCGAATTGGGCAATTCCGATCTCGGCTGTTCCGTTTTGGCGGGCGCGGCTGCCGGCTGTTCGGTCCTGGCTTGCTCGGGCTTGACCGGCTCGGATTGCGGCGGTTCGGATTTGACCGGCTCCGCCTTGGACTGCTCAGGCTTGGGCTGCTCAGGCTTGATCTCGATCTTGGCCTCTCGCGCGATGCTTTCCGACGTCACCGGCGCGATCGCCGCAGCACCTTTGGCTCTGCCGCGCGGCGTCGGCAGCAGCGCGCTCAGCGCGGGCTTTGCCGCCTGCTGCTCGTTCTGCTGGAAGGCGACATCGACGATGTAGTTCTTCTCGTCGCGGAACGAATGCACGTCGACATCGCCAATCAACGTCACGTCGACCGCAGAGGTATCCGTGTCGGCGCGCGCGCTGATCGACGCGACGTTCGGGGGTGCCGCGACCTTGGCATCGGCAAGGTCGAAGCTCAGCACCGAGTTGAAGGCCAGCGTCAGCTTCTGCTCGTTCAGCACCGAGGAGACGCTGACACCGTCGGGAACCTCGAACACAAAGCGGACGAAGGTGGGCTGCACCAGCGCGCGAACCCGCACCGGCGGCTTTTTCTTGGCGGCGTCGGCGGCACGCTGCGCGCGCAGCAACCGCTCGGCGGCGCGGGCGCGCTCGGCAAGCTCGCGGATCACCTCCTGCGGCAGCGACGGCGGCGGCCCGGTCCAGCTGTCGGGCAGGAAATCGATGAAGATGCGCTCGCCCGCGGTCATGGTGTTGATGGTGACGCGGCGCGCCAGCGACAGGCGGATCGCCGAACCGTCCGGATCGCGGCGCGCGGCGCCGACATAATCGGGCACCGCATCCGACAATTTCTCGACCGGGATATCGACCGGACGCTTGAAGCGGATCACGATGATCGTGCCGGCGGCGGTGACCTCGGACTCGACGTCCTCCTTCAGCTTCAGCACCAGCCGAGCAAAGCCGTTCGCGGCCGAGAAGGCCGCCTCACCCGGCACCGCGTCTTCGGCGCGCGCAGCAGGCGAATATGTGAGGATTGTGAGAGCAAGGCCGGTGGCAAGCAGGCACAGACGCGCAGTCCGCGCCCAGGCGCGGCCTAGCGACCATGTTCCAGCGGCAGCCGTTCGCGCCATCTCGAAACGTTTTCTCGGGACCCCAGCCATACCAGCGCGAAGCGGCCTCGCTCACGCGCCCCGATCTTGGATCGGGCGGCGTTAAGGAGCTGTTAACGTCAATGGATTGTTTCGGAGGGGGCTAGGAAGGAGCGAGCAAGTCTACAGGCGGTTTCCGAGCTGGCTCCGCCCTGCGTGCTCTGCCCCAAGGAGGCCGCGAGATATTTCAGACCATTCTCGAATGCGTTTGCGGTATGGTTAAAGAATGCTTGCCATCACATTGGCGCGGCTCACGGAAACTGACGACTTGAGATGCCGCTCGAGACAGCAAGGTTCGGCATCAAGGATCATCTGAAGATACTCGAGCAAGCCGCACCGGCGCTGGACGATGCCGATCCATCTTTCGTCGCAAGAGCCATCGCCGACCTCGCCGAAGCCCCGCCTGGCTCGCGGGTGCAAGCCTGCCGGAAGCAGGCCCGGCGCTAACGCTCCCCTCAATTCGTCTTCGGCGCGAGGATCTTGCCTTCGATCTTGGGGAGATCGTCGGTTGAGGCCGACTTGTCGCCGCCGGCGCGGCGGGCGAGTTCGACGGTGAGCCGCTCGGCGGCCTCGGGCTGCATGAGGCCCAGAATGTCGGACATCTTGCGCGGCTGGATCTGCGAGGCGATCTGGTAGAGCACGTTCATTTCCAGGCGATCGAACACCTTGGCGGCGTCCTTCGGCTTCATGTTCTCATACATGGTGACGATGCCCTTGAAGCGGGCGGCCTCGGCTTCCGCCTTTGCCGCCGCATCGGCATTCGATTTGGCATCATTGGCCTTGGCCTCCTCGACCTTGGCCTCGATGCGCTTTTCGGCGGCCTTCAGGAGGCCTTCGCGGATATCGACCTCACGCGCGCGCGTCTCGAGCTCCTGGCGGCGCGCCTGCAACCGTTCCAGGATCGCGCGCTCCGACGCCGACACCGGCGCGGGCGCATCCAGATTGACCACCACGCCGTCGGGCTTGGACGGCTCCGCGGCCGGGGCGGCCGGCTTCGGCGCCTCGTCCTTCTTCTCTTCCTTGCCGTGCACCGATCCCGTGATGTCGCCGGGATCGCCTTTGATCTTGCTGTCAGCCACCGCCTTGCCGGCGCCGGGGAAATTCAAGTTCTGCTGCGCCCAAGAGGGGCCAGCCGGGCCAGCCGGCCGCGCCTCGTCAGCGAACACGTAACCGCCATCGAGCACGAGGCCCGCGACCTTCAGCACCATCAGGCCGAAGATCGCGACCAGCACCACAGGCATCACTCTGATGTCACGAAGCAACTTCATGCAGCGAGGCCGCCGGCCCTCCTGCGCTCGGTGAAGGCTTCAGCCGCCGCGGCCACCGCGCGCGCGGCCGAGACCCTGGGTGCCGGCGCCACTGGTGCGGCCGGCGCAACGGCGTGAGCCGGGACATGCGCGGGCTCGGGCGGCCGCGCGGCCTGCGCGATCTTGGACAGGCGGCGCACCACGCCATCGCCTTCGGCCAGCTGGGTCTTAAGCAGCGCCGACATCTGCGTCGCCGCATCGAGCCGGTTGCCGAGGTTCTCGTTGACGTCGCGCACCGCGTGCTTCAGCCCGCCGATCGCCCGCTCGGCGATCTCGGTCGCGGTGATCAATTCCGCGATCGTCGCCTTCAGCGAATGCTCGTCCGCCTTCAGCCGCTGCAGGCGCTTGTTGAGCAGCCAGCAATAGCAGATGGTCAGCATCAGAAGCACGGCCACCAGACTCTCGATCGCTAGTCCAAGCACATGACTCATGGTGCCTCCATCAGTTTGGTCCGCTCATCCGCCTTTTCGAACATCGCGAAAGTGGTCTGGGGTTTGCGCAAATTCTTGGTGACGCGGATCGCGACGCGGTCGCCGACGCGGCCCATCCGCCCTTCCGTTAGCGTGACGTTGCCGCAGCGGACCGAGACCAGCGCGTCGGAGCGGATATCCAGCGGCAGCGTGTCGCCGACCTTGAGCTTCATCAGCTCCTTCAGCGGGATGTCGGCCTCATACAGCACCGCATCGACCGAAATCTCGGCCTGCGCCACCTCGGTCGCGAAATGCCCTTCCCAGATCGGGTCGCGGCCGAACTTCTCACCCATGAACATCTGCAACAGCACGTTGCGGATCGGTTCGATGGTGGCGTAGGGCAGCAGCAATTCGACGTTGCCGCCGCGGTCTTCCATGTCGATGCGCAGGCGCACCAGGATCGCGGCGTTGGCCGGGCGGCTGATCGCGGCAAAGCGCGGATTGGTCTCGAGCCGGTCAATCGTGAAGGTCACCGGCGACAGCGGCCGGAACGCCTGCTCGGCATCCGATAGCACCACCTCGACCAGCCGCTTGACCAGGTTGGTCTCGATCGTGGTGTAGGGCCGGCCCTCGATCTTGAGCTGGGTCTGGCCGCGGCGGCCGCCGAGCAGCACGTCGATCATCGAATAGATCAGGTTGGAGTCGACCATGGCGAGGCCGAAATTCTCCCACTCCTCGGCCTTGAACACCGACAGCACCGCCGGCAGCGGGATCGAGTTCATGTAGTCGCCGAAGCGCACCGAGGTGATGCGGTCGAGCGAGACCTCGACGTTGTCGGAGGTGAAATTGCGCAATGATGTCGTCATCAACCGCACCAGGCGGTCGAACACAATTTCGAGCATCGGCAGACGCTCGTAGGACACCATCGCGGAATCGATGATGGCGCGGATGCCGGAGTGGTCGTCGAGGCTGACGTCGCCGACCGTGAAGCCGAGGAGATTGTCGATCTCCTCCTGCGACAGCACGCGCTCGCCATTGGTCTTGCCGCCGAAGTCGCGGCTGCCGTCCTCGACCATGGCGGCCCATTGCAGCGCCATGTTCTCGGTGAGCTCGTTCTTGGCAGCTTCCGCCGCGGCGGCCGCGGGATCCTCGGAATCGAGCGAGGCTTCCCACTGGGCCGCAATGGCGTCCTGGTCCATCTGGTCGTTGCCGGCCATGGCTTTACATCCACCCCGTCACTGGATCACGACTTCCTTGAACAGCACCGCGTTCACCTGATTGGGGGTGAGTGCGAGATTGACCCGCTTGGTCAGCTCCTCCTTGAGGCGGAACAGGCCGGCCGAGCCGTTGAGATCGCTCGGGCGCAGCTCGCGCATATAGGTCTGGAACAGGTCGGTGACGCGCGGCAGCGCCGGCTTGATCGCCTCGGCCTGCTTCTCTTCCTTGACCTCGAGCACGAGCTTCAGCTTGAGATATTGCACGCGCTCGCCGGGCGCGCCGACCAGATTGACCAGCATGTCCGGCACGTCGATGAAGCTCGGCGGCTTCGGCGGCGGCGCCTCGGCGTGCTGCTCCTCGCCGTGGCCGCGCATGAAGACAAACCATCCGCCGGCGCCCGCGCCGAGCACGACGAGGAAGCCTGCGACGGCAATGATCAGCTTGAGCTTGCCCTTCTTCGGAGCGGCCGCGCCCTCGCCGCTATCCGTCTTTTCCTCGTCCGCCATCGTCCGCTCGCTTCACTCTGAAGGATGCGAACGCGATTTGCCCCAGCTTTGGCCTGAAGACGCGATACAAATGCCGCCAGCGCACACGCGCCCCAATGAAGGCGACGCTAGGGTCATAATGGTTAACGGAAGCTTAGGATTTACCATCCACTAGGAAAAAACTGCCGGGCAAACATGGTCAACAAGACCTTTCTGCCGCCCCGCGCGACCCCCGGCAAAACACCTAAGCTATTAAAATACCTGAATATTTCAAGTTGGCACGGCTTTCGCTGAGAGGACGTCGTAACGAGCGGGTTTGGGAGAACCCAATGGTTACCGACGGTCCGGCGTGAAGGTTTGGGAGAACCTCTGCATCGGATCACCTCACAGGGGAGAACCACCGATGCAGAATACGCTTCTGGTCGGACTATCGAAGCAGATGGTGCTGGAACGGCAGATGGATGTCGTTTCCAACAACATCGCGAACATGAACACCAACGGCTACAAGGCCGACCGGTCGCTGTTCCAGGAATATCTGTCCTCGAACGCGCATGAGGACAATTTCGCGTCCTCCGACCGCCGCGTCTCCTTCGTGCAGGACCGCGCGACCTTCCACGACTTCTCGCAGGGGCCGACCGAAGAGACCAAGAACCCGCTCGACGTCGCGATCGACGGCAACGCCTTCCTGGTGGTGCAGACCCCGGCCGGCGAGCGCTACACCCGCGAAGGCAATCTGCAGATCAACGGCCGCGGCCAGCTCGTCACCGCCTCGGGCTATCAGGTGCTCGGCAACGCCGGCCCGATCACGTTCCAGCAGACCGACCACGACGTCAACATCGGCGCCGACGGCAATATCACCGTGCAGGAGGGCACGTCCCGCCTCGACTCGGTGCGCGGCAAGCTGCGCCTGGTCTCGTTCGCGCAGGCCCAGCGCCTGCTCAAGGAAGGCTCCAACCTCTACGCGCCCGGCGAGGGCACGCAGCCGCTGCCCGACACCAAGGCGCAGCTCCGCCAGGGCTTCATCGAGAAGTCGAACGTCAATTCCGTCGTCGAGATGAGCCGCATGATCGAGATCACGCGGACCTACACCCAAATCGCCTCGCTGCTTCAACAGCAGAGCGACCTGCACAAGTCGGCGATCGAGAAGCTCGCCGACGTGCCGAACTGATCCGGGGGATTGACCGATGCGCGCACTTTATACAGCTGCGACCGGAATGGCGGCACAGGAACTCAGCGTTCAGGTGATCTCCAACAACATCGCGAACCTGCGCACCACCGGCTACAAGAAGCAGCGCGCCGCGTTCCAGGACCTGATCTACGACCATGTGCGCCGGGTCGGCGCGCAGGCCTCCGACCAGAACACCATCATGCCGATGGGCATCGACCTCGGCGGCGGCGTCAAGACCGTCGGCACGCCGCGGATGATGACCCAGGGCACGCTGTCGCCGACCGGCAACGATCTCGACATCGCGATCCGCGGCGAAGGCTTCTTCAAGATCCTGATGCCGGACGGCACCTTCACTTACACCCGCGACGGCTCGTTCCAGATGGACAACCAGGGCCGCATCGTCAACGCGCAGGGCAACCTGTTGCAGCCGACCATCACGATCCCGCAGAACGCCTCCGGCCTCACCATCAATGCGCAGGGCCAGGTCTCGGTGACGCTGCCGGGCCAGACCGCGTCGACCAATGTCGGCCAGATCGGCCTGACCCGCTTCATCAACAAGGCCGGGCTGATGCCGATCGGCGACAATTTGTTCCAGGAAACGCCGGCCTCCGGCCAGCCGCAGGACGGCATCGCCAACACCGACGGCTATGGCGACATGCAGCAGAGCAACCTCGAACAGGCCAATGTCGAGGTGGTCTCGGAAATCTCCGACCTGATCGCCGCGCAACGCGCCTATGAGATGAACTCGAAGGTGGTCTCCGCGGCCGACCAGATGATGCAGTCGACCTCCAACCTGTTCCGCTGAGGATGATGTCGATGATCGCCCGCTCACTTCTGATCGCAGCCGCGCTCCTCGCGCTCACCGTGGCACCATCAGCCGCGCAAGGCCGCAGCGAGACCATCGCGGTGCCGACGCTGCGCGCCAGCATCACGGTCGCGGACGACATCGTGCGGGTCGGCGACCTCATCGACAATGCCGGCAGCGCCGGCAGCATCGCGATCTACCGCGCACCTGACCTCGGCACGACAGGCACGCTGCCGGTCGCCCAGGTGCTGAACGTGCTGCGCAGCCACCAGGTGATCGGCGTCGACACCCGCGAGCTGAAGGAGATCACGGTCACGCGGCTGGCGCGCACCATCGACAACAAGGAAATCGAGCAGCAGGTCGCGCGCGTGCTCGAGGGCCGCCACGGCCTCGGCCGGGCCGGCAATATCGCGCTGACCTTCGACCGCGATCCCGGCGACATTCGCCTCGAGGCGACCAATACGGGCGCGATGCAGCCGATCGGCGTGCGCTACGACGCGCGCTCGACGCGTTTCGACGTGACCTTCGAGATCAGCAACGACGCCGGGACGGCGCCGTACAAGCTACGCCTCACCGGCACCGCGATCGAGACGATCGACGCCGCCGTGCTGGTGCGCAATGTCGAGCGCGGCGAGCTGCTGAAGGCCTCCGACGTGCTGATCGAGCGCCGTCCGAAGGCCGAAATCGGCAACGACGCGGCGGTGCGCGACAGCACCATCGGCATGCAGGTCCGCCGCCAGCTCCGCGCTGGCCAGGCCCTGCGCGTCGCCGACCTGGTGAAGCCCGATCTGGTCACCCGCGACCAGAACGTCACGCTGATCTACCGCACCTCCGGTCTCTACCTCACGATCCGCGGCAAGGCGATCGACGGCGGCGCCGAGGGCGACGTCGTCAACGTGATGAACCTGCAGTCCAAGCGCGCCGTCTCCGGCGTCGTCACCGGCCGCGGCGAGGTCTCGATCTCGGTCGCGACCCCGCGCGCCGCGCCGGCCGCCGACGCCACCGATCCAAATTCCGCCTCCGTCAAGCTGAGTTCAGTCGCACCAAACGCCGAGTAAAGTTCATGCCCCAGTACCGTATCAACCGCCTCGTCCTGGCCGGTGCGCTGTTCGCACTCGGAGCGATCGCCAGCGGTTGCTCGTCGATCGACCGTCTCTCCCAGATCGGTGAAAAGCCGAAGCTGACGGAGATCGAGAACCCGACGACGCAGCCCGGCTACAAGCCGGTGCAGATGCCGATGCCGAAGCCCGAGGTCGCTTCCTACAGCCCGAACTCGCTGTGGCGCAGCGGCTCCCGCGCCTTCTTCAAAGACCAGCGCGCCGCGCGGGTCGGCGACATCCTGACCGTCATGGTGAACATCACCGACAAGGCCGCAATCGCCAACGAAACCCAGCGCAGCCGCACCAATTCCGAAGACTCCGGGGTCACCAACTTCCTGGGCTCGCAGACCATCACGCAGCCGAACAAGATCCTGCCCGGCCGCATCCTGACCGCCGACTCCACGGCCTCGAGCGACGGCAAGGGCTCGGTCAACCGCCAGGAAGCGCTGCAGACCAACGTCGCCGCTGTCGTCACCCAGCTGCTGCCGAACGGCAACCTGGTGGTCGAAGGCAAGCAGGAGATCCGCGTCAACTACGAAATCCGCGAGCTGATCGTGGCCGGGATCGTGCGCCCGGAGGACATCCAGAGCGACAACACCATCGACTCCTCGAAGATCGCCCAGGCCCGCATCGCTTATGGCGGCCGCGGCCAGATCACCGATGTGCAGCAGCCGCGTTACGGTCAGCAGGTCCTCGACGTGCTGCTGCCCTTCTAGTGGCATGATCCCGAAAAGTGGGAACCAGTTTTCGGAAAGGGATCATGCCCAACTAAGAGTCTTCACCAGCTCCCACATCTCGTCGCGAACCTAGGCGCGGCGCGGTGTACCAACACGGCCCTCGCTAGCTCCCCTGGCGAGGGCCGTGGCATTTTGTGACCGGTAGCGTGCGCTCGCGCGATCGGCGTGCACCAGTCGGATACCGCTTTCTGAAACTCACACGATGGCTTTCTCGGTTCGTTAACCGTCGCAGCAGCGCGCAGTGGAAGTTCGAGCGATTGCAACGTAGCTAGGCAACAACGCAGGGTTTTCTATTTGTATGACAGTCATGCAAAGAGACGGTCGGTATGCGGCGTGGTTCCGGACGCCGCGCGGCGAAGGCACCGGAATAGTCCAGCTCACAAATGGCAGGATCTCGGGTGGCGACGCCATGTTCACCTATGGCGGTAGCTATCAGCTCGAGGAGGACCGCTTCACCGCGATCCTGACGACGCACAGATATGCCGACGGCCCGTTCACCACGGTGTTCGGCTGCGACGAGGTCGAGGCGCAACTGACCGGCTCGTTCAACGGCAACCGGGCGGTGTGCTCGGGCACCGCCAAGCAGGCCCCCGGCGTACTGTTCGAGGCCACGCTGTTTCTGCAGCAGCACGAGCCGGAGCCCACCCCCGGCCCAAAAGCCACGACAACACGCGCGGATGTCGCGAGACTGCCAAAACTCCCCGACCGCCGCACGACGGTCGTGACCAGGCGTTTCAGCTGACCCGTCCGCAATGTCGATGGCGTCGCCGCCCCATCAGGCGTAGCATTGCGCATGCGCGAAGCGCAGCCCGATCGATGCAGCCGGAAGGAGGACCGCATGTATGCCGCCATCCGTCACGCCAAGGCGAAGACTGGTAGCGCCGAAGAACTCGCGCGCCGGATCAAGGAAGGCGCTATTCCGATCATCAGCGACGTCGAAGGCTTCATGGCCTATTACGTGGTCTATGCCGGCGACGACACGGTCACCGCGATCAGCGTGTTCAACAATTACGCCGGCGCCGAGGAGGCCAACCGCCGCGCGCTGGCCTGGATCGATGACAATCTCGGTCCATTGCTGATCGGCCAGGCCACCGCGGTTGCGGGTCCGGTGATCGTGCATACGAAGGCGTGACCGCCTGCAATGAACGCTCGGCCGATCACGGTCATGAAGCTGCTCGCGCATGCTTGCTGCGGCGCGGTCGGCGCCTTTGTGTTCGGCCTGTGCCTTGCAAGCTCGATCAAGCGCTTCGATGGCCTCTCCTTCGCAGTCACGATTCTCGTCCTAATTCCCGTCATCTCCGACTTGTTCTGGACGCGGCGCGAGGTTCGCCGGCTGGCCGCCGGCAAAGCCGCCGATCAGCAGGCAATTCAATTCCTGTGGTCCTATCTGTTCTTCACCATGCTCTCGACGGGCTTCGGCATCGCGGTCATGGCCGTGATTTTGCAGTCGGCGGACTTCACGCGGACATTTGGCGCAATCCTGTTCGGCGTGCTGACCTGCGCCGGGATCTATCCGGTTGTCCGCGACGCGAGGCGGCTTGCCGATACAGTTGAGCCACGGACTATCCCTTGATCTGGCCGCTCCCCTCGGGCCTGTCGCTCAAGACAACAAAGACCTTGCCGTTGAAGTCGTACCGCGCGACCTCGCGCATGCCGAGCCGCAGATGCGCCTTGAGCGAGCGCGGATTGTCGTCCCTGATGAAAAGGATCGCCTCACGGCCGGGAAAATTTGCCTGCAGCCTCGCGTACAACGCCTCCAGGACTCCAAGGCCGCGCGCGTCCTGCGAGATGCATACGGGACCATACACATAGGCATCTGGACGCCCCGGCCAGGCCTGCAGCATGGCCTGCACCGGCGGAGCCTCGTCAAACCCCTTCTCCGACGTCAGGAGCGCGCCGAGCAGCCTGCCCGCTTCGTCGATCGCGATGACGATCGATTGCCCGCTTGCAATGTGCGTCTCGATCGCATCGCGCGGCCATTGCCCGAGCAGCATGCCGCCCCGGTCACCGCTGTTGGCTGTCAGCAGCGCGGAGACGGCTTCCGCGTCCGACGACGTGGCGAGCCTGGTCCTGATCATCTCAGCTCGATCGAGTCAGCGGGCCAACGCACGATCGCAACTCACGCCTTTTTCTTCGCGGCCGCGCGGGCACCCGCCGCAGCCTTCTTCGCAGCTTTCTTGGCCGGCTTCTTCGATTTGGCCTGGTTGAGCTCGATCGCGGCGCGGATCAGGGCCTTGAATGCGCGGTCGTTGATCTTGTCGCCCTCGAACAGGTCGATCGCGCGCCGCACATTGCCCTCGAAGCCGGTGTTGAACACTCTGTCGGGGTCCGGCAGCTGCGCGCCGTACATGAAGGTGAGCTTCACCTTCCCCTTGTGCGCGTTGCCGACCGCAATGATGCCGTCACGCGACCACACCGGGCTGCCCATCCACTTCCACTCCTCGATGATGCCGGGGTCGGCGGCGAGGATGCTCTTGCGCAGGCTGGCCAGCGTCTTGCCGCGCCAGTCGGTGAGATCCTCGATCATCCGGTCGATACGGTCCGATGCCGTCATGTCTGCCTCGTGTTCCTCGCCCGCCTCATGCAATCACACCATGCAATCATACTTGCGATGCACTGGTCGATCCCCCGTGGTCGCGCCGCGGCGCCAGATAGGGCAACGCGAACAGATAGAGGCCGCTGAGCAGCATGAAGATCAGCGGGAACAGCGCCAGCAGGCCGATCCACACGGCTTGCTGCTGCTGCACCATGGCCATGATGTTGATGATGACGGCGACCGTGAAGGCAATCGAAAGCCAGCGGTGAATTTGCCTGATCCAGTTGTTCCAGTTCAATGTGACCTCCTGTTTGATAGGTGTTGTGCGGGGCTCACTCCGGCCGCGCCATCAGCTGATCGAGATTTTCCAGGAACTGCTTCCACCCGGCATGGGCGCCGCCATAGGCCTGCTTCTGATGTGGCTGGAAGCCGGACTGCTCGACGCGCAGATGGGTGCCCTTCGCCGTCGGCGTCAGCGTGAACACCACCACGCTCTCGAGATTGTAGGCGGCATCCGCATGCGCGAAATTCCAGGTGTAGGACAGCGTCTTGTGCGGCTCGACGGCGAGCACCTTGCAGTCCAGCACGCCGCCCCACTCTCCGCGCAGATTGAAGCTGTGCCCGACCTCGGGCTTGAAGTCGTTCTTCATCAGCCACTCCTCGATCAGATGCGGTTGGGTCAGCGCGCGCCAGAGCTTTTCCGGCGCATGGGGAAATTCGCGCTCGACGATTGCGGAGCGCGTTTCAGCGGTGGCCTTGTTCATTGGTCCATCCTTTTGAGCAGATCTTCGAGGTGGTCGAACCGGTTCTGCCAGAAGCCCGCCATCTGGCTGGTCCAGTCGATCAGCGGCGCCAGTGCGCCAAGCTGCGCGCTGTAATGCGTCTGCCTTCCTTCATGGCGATCGCGCACCAGCCCGGCCTGTTTCAGCACGCCGAGATGTTTCGACACCGCCGGCTGCGAGATTTTCGCGCGGGCCGTCAGCGCGCCGACGGTCTGCTCGCCCTCGCGGCACAGGCGCTCGAAGAGCGCGCGGCGGGTCGGGTCTGCGAGGTTTCGAAACAGCGCGTCGTGGGCGTCTGACATTTTGCGATCCATAACCTTCTGGCTATGGATTAATACATAACCGGTCAGCTATGGATATGTCAACGAGAAACTTGCGCATTGCGATGAGAACGGTCTGGTAAGGCTTTTGCAGCTCGATTCCGAGGAATGATCGCTTCGGCCTTTCATAGCCCGTGGGTTATTTGCCGGAGCCGATTTGCCCGCTGGAGCAAGTCGGTAAGATCCGTCAAGCCTGCCGAATGCGGCCACGCCAATCCGTGTTGTTGGGCTCGGCCAACAACAGACCGTCTCGCAAGGGCAAGGCCCAAGAGACTTTCGGACTACTCTTTCGGCGGCACCGTACGCAAATAGGCGACGATGGCATCGAGATCGGCAGCTGACACGGTGGCGTAGTAGTGGAAACCCATCGGCGGATTGAGCTTGCTGCCATCCTTGCTGACGCCCTGGGTGATGGCGCGTTTGATCTCGTCGTCGGTCCAGCCGCCAATGCCGTTCGTCTTGCTGGAGCTGATGTTCCTCGAAACCGATACACCCCAAGGTCCCGGAAACTTGCCGCCACCAGCGCCCAGCCTGGTTGCAAATTCTCGCCCTTGCGGCCCCATCGGCGTGTGGCACTCCATGCAGTGCGCGATCGTGGTGAGGTAGAACCCTTGCTGCACCTTGTCGCCCAACATCGCCTCGGTGTACGCGCTATCACCGCCCGGGGGGACGGAATGTCGTTGCACCATCCTGTAGATCGGGTCCGGCACCGCATTCTTGACCGGCTTGATCGTGCGCAGATAAGCGATCACCGCATCGAGATCGCGCTCGGTCATAATCTCGTAGAAGCCGCTTGGCATGATCATGGCGACCCGTGCGCCGTTGCGCTTGATGCCCTTGCGCAGGAGTTGCCTGAGCTCGGCGTCGGTGTAATTGCCGATACCGGTTTCCTTGTCCTGCGTGATGTTCGAGGCGGTGACCTTGAAAGGTGGCTCGTCCCATGACGCGCCGCCGGAAAATGCCTTATCCGTGATCTCGCCTGATGGCCCCTTCGGCGTATGGCAGTTGCCACAGGTCAGGATGCCATTGACCAGATAATCACCCCGCGCGACCAAGTCCGATTCCGCGCTCAGCGGGCTGATCAATATCGCACCGATAACGAGCGCTAACGATCCGCTGCGGATCATGACGACGCCTCCAATCAATTAAATATGTTGATCGAGCACTGATCGATTTCTGGATTCAAAAAGTACGTCAGCGAAATGTGCGCGCCGCTGTCGACACTGCGAAAGCCGGCGCAAAAACTACGTATCTGGTGCGCTCGAAAATGCCGCGCGCGGATCGATGGTACGATCGCCAGCCTTCTTTTGGCAGGACCGAGGGCCAGCTGCACGAAGCTATCAGATTTCACTGCGGTGAGAAGACGGGTCTTCGAATCAAAACGATGCGATGCGTTTCGATCCGGAAACACTTCCATCGTCACTCCGGGCTCGCCAACGGGTCCGCGCAGAGCGCGGCCCGATGACAGGCTCCGCGAGAACCCGGAATCCATCGGGCCGCGCATCTCGCGGATGAATGGTTTCCGAGCCCGAGCCTGTCATCAAGCGTGCATTCACGCGAACCGCTGAAACTGTCCCGGAATGATGAGAGGATGGCGGCTGCCACTGAGTTGCCCGACGGCGCAAGCCCCCGCAGCAAAAATATTTCGGTTTATCGGAAAGATAATTTGATGTATGGTTCGCCGGTCTCACCCGATCGAGGGGCGCTTCGCAATCGTCACGAACGCGGGTCGAGATGCGGTGGACGCCGAGCGTGGCACTGACGAGGGCACGCAAGGCGGACGGTGAAGTCGTGTGGTCCTGACGCCCTAGCGGCCGGTGTCCTCTTGTGAGACGCAATTGCGTCTTGCAAAGGCGGTGACAAGCAAGCCCAGTCTCGCCGGGGAGAGCACGAAGTAAGCCGTAAACCATCGCGCAGGGAAAGCCGGAGTGTTTCCGGTTACACCTGTGGTCCTACCCCCGAGCTTTCTACCTTTTGCTCGGGGCCCATGGGTGCGATCGGCACCCGGCTTTCCCTGCGCCCTCTGCAAGAAGAGAGGGCATAACGAACAGCAAAGCTCGGACGATTCATGTCGCGAGAACGCAAAGCTGCGTCCCCACCCACACTGTCATCGCCCGGCTCGACCGGGCGATCCAGTACGCCGCGGCCTCTCGGCTCAAGCACTGGCGTCTCTGGAATACTGGATCGCCCGGCCGGTCGAGCCGGGCGATGACACCGAACAAGACAGGTTGAATCGAGAACCATCCTCATCGTCGTCCCGGCGAAGGCCGGGACCCATTACCACGAGTGGTAATTGTCGCACGTTGCTGGAACGACGAGTCCCGTTCACTACATCTGCTGCGGCGTATGGGTCCCGGCTATCGCCGGACGACGGTGGTGTATCTGGCGCGACATGCGAGCCCGTTGCGATGGCGCTGCGCATGACCTACAACCATTGCGCGGATGCAGTCCTTGTTCACGGAGATCCTTGATGTGCCAGCTCTGCGACGTCACTCTTCCCACCCAGACCTCACGGCGCCGCTTCCTCGCTGTCGCGGCGGGCAGCGCAGCCAGCCTCGCCCTTGTGCCGCAGGTCTCCGCCAAGGAGACGAAGCCGCCGCCGAAGCCGCAGAACGTGCTGTCGCCGGACGCGGCGCTGGACCGGCTGGTGAAGGGCAATCTCCGTTATATCGAGGGCGTCTCGCGGCGGCATGATTTCAAGCACGAGCGCGAGGCGCTGGCCGGCGGACAGAATCCGTTCGCCGGCGTCCTGAGCTGCGCGGACTCCCGCATCGCGCCGGAGTACGCTTTCGACACCGGCCGCGGCGATCTGTTCGTCTGCCGCGTCGCCGGCAATTTCGCCAGCGATGAGATGATCGCAAGCCTCGAATATGCGGCGGCGGTGCTCAACGTGCCGCTGTTCATGGTGCTCGGCCATGACGCCTGCGGGGCAGTCGACGCCACCATCAAGTCGCTGAAGGACAACACCACCCTGCCCGGCCATCTGCCCTCGCTGGTCAATGCGCTCGCGCCGGCCGTAAAGGCGACCGAAGGCAAGCCCGGCGACCGGCTCGCCAACGCCATCACGCAGAACGTCATCGACAATGTCGCGAAGCTCAAATCGGCGACGCCGATCCTCAGCGCCGCGGTCGATCAGGGCAAGCTCAGGATCGTCGGCGCGGTCTATCGGCTGGCCAACGGCAAGGTGGAGCTGGTCACGGACGCGAAACGACCGGCGACGTGAACCTCGGCGCAGACTCCGGCCACTGAAACCATGCGAGCGACATGGAGAGGCCGGATGTGGCACGGGCAGCGAAGGATTGGGCCCCGAGGGATTGGGCAGCGAAGGATCGGGTGCAGAAAGATTGCTTTGGTGCTGCTGCTGGCGGCCTCGTTCACCGGGCGCGCCGGCGCTGAACCCTGCAACACCGCGCCGAAGCGAATCGAGATGGCCGCATCGCTCCGCCATGCTGCGGAGGACCGGCCGGTCAACATCACCTTCGCAACCGGGGCCAGCGGCGTGAAACTGCCTGCCGCCGTGATCGAGCAATACCCCGAGGAGATCACGATCATCCCGCAACACGAGTTCGATCGCCTGGTGGTGAAGGATGACGGCTTCGAGGTCGGGGTCTGGTTCAAGCGCAAATATGCGCGGCTGACCGTGCCGTTCGAGGCGGTCAGGGCCGTGTGGGACGGTTCGGTTCAGACATGTGCGAGCGGTCACCCCTAGGGAATGGCGACCATTCGATATGGCGAGCATCGAAAAGTCAGGCGGAGGTCGTTCCGCACTCTCAGTGTCGTCCCCGCGAAAGCAGGGACCCATAACCACGAATGCTGTTTGTTGCGCATTGCTGGAACGACGAATCCCGTTCAATACACGGGCCGCGGAGTATGGGTCCCTGCTCCCGTGCGCAATCGCGCACTAGGCAGGGACGACAACCCTGCCTGGAACGTCCCCTCAGGTGAACGTCGCTTCCACCTTGCCGAGCCCCTCGAGCTCCATCACGACCGCATCGCCGGCCTTCAGCCATATTGTCTTGACCAGGCTGCCGGTCAGCACGATCTGGCCGGCATGCAGGCCGCGGCCTTCGGCGGCGAGATGATTGGCGAGCCAGGCGAGCGGATTGTGGGGATGGCCGAGCACGTCGGCGCCGGTGCCGCGCCCCTCCTCCTTGCCGTTGATGAGCGCGCGCCCGGTGACCTTGCGCAGATCAGGCACGGTGATGCGCGGCACCGCTTCCCCGAGCACGCAGCCGGCGGCGAAGAAGTCGTCGGCGATCAGCGTCGGCGCGCCCAGCGTCTCCCATTTGACGTAGCGGTCGTCGACGATCTCGATCGCGGGATGGTAGGCCTCGATCGCTTCCGCGACCCATTCGGCGGTGAACGGCGCTTCGCCGGGAGCGAGACTGCGCGCGAGCCGCACGGCGATCTCGCACTCGACGCCGACATGGACGAAATCGGCCGCCGGCAGCTGCACGCCGCTGTCATGCACGACCTTCTCGAACACCCCGCCGCCGCAGGGGTGCGGGATGTTGATGTACTCCTGCATCACTGCGCTGGTGCAGCCGATCTTGTAGCCGACCAGGCTGCCGACCTGTTCCAGCAGCAAATCGTGCAGCGCGCGCTGCACCTCGTAGCCTTCGGCCTCGTCGCGCGGCACGACGTCCTTGGCGAGCGCCTTCAGCGGCGCGCGATTGCGGCGCGCGGCGGCGATCGCCTTTGCGGCCGCGACGACCCGGTCCATCTGCGCAGCCTCCCTGATGTTCTCGGCGGCGCCGTGGCGCCCCTGTCTGCTCACAGCAATTCAGCACTCGCCGACGCATCTGGCAAGCACGCTGGACGTGAGCTGCCGTCAGGCCTTGACCAAACCGAGCCTGATCAAGCTCTCGGCGGTCGCCACAATCATCTCCTCATTGCCGCGCGGGCGCCAGCCGAGCAGGTTCTGCGCCTTGGCGCTGGTGGAACGCCGCACCTTGCCCAGCAACGGCAAGGCTGCGCGGGCCAGCGGATTGCGCCGTGCGGCGAGCCGCATCATCAAGTCCGGCGCCTGGAACCGGGGCACACGCCGCGCCTTGCTGCCGAGTTTTTCGCGCAGCAGGCGGGCAACGGCAAGCACCGACAGGGTCTCGCCGGCGACCGCCAGGAAGCGCTCGCCCCTGGCCTTGGGCGAGGTCATGGCGCGCAGATGCAGGTCGGCGACATCGCGCACGTCGACGAGCCCGAAATGGATCCGCGGCACCGCCGGCATCGCGCCGTCGAGCAGCGCCTTGATGATGCCGATCGACTCGGAAAAGTCGGGCCCCAGCGCCGGGCCGAACACCGCGGTGGGATTGACCACGGCAAGCTCGAGGCCATTGCCTTCGCGTGCGATGAAATCCCAGGCGGCGCGCTCGGCCAGCGTCTTGGATTTGGGATAGGCCTGCACATCAGGACCATCGAGATTGGACCAGACGGTCTCGTCGAACGGCGCCGCCTGCGGCGGATGGCCATAGCCGACCGCGGCAAACGACGATGTGATGACGACGCGCTTGACGCCGGCCTCGCGCGCCGCGCGCAACACCCGCAACGTTCCTTCACGTGCCGGAACGATCAGCTCGTTCTCGTCCTCGGGCACTTGGGCGCCGAGCGGCGATGCGACATGGAGCACGTAATCGCAACCCGAAGCCGCCTCGCGCCAGCCGTCGTCGCGCAAGAGATCGGCGGTGACGAAGCCGACCTGGTCGGGCGTGGCAGCACCGCCCTCGCGCAGCATCGCGATCACGTCCTTGCTGCGATCCGGATTGCGCAGCGTGGTGCGCACCGCGTGCCCGGCGGCAAGCAGCTGCAGGACCGTATGCGCGCCGATGAAGCCCGTTCCGCCCGTGACCAAAACCGTGCTCATGCCCTCGCCCTCTCCATGGTTCAGCGGGTCCGACGTCGCGCCGCTCACCCTGCACAGACCGCATCTGGTCACTATCTCTGTTCGGGCAAGTAGAATGAAAATCGAGACCGGTATGGAAAACAATACCAGCGATCTGTGTGACGGCGGTGACTGCGAGAGTTGCCCGACCGACCCCGCCTTGCTGCTCGAGTTCAAGCACGCGATCCACGCGCTCAGCGGCAAGTGGAAGCTCGAGATCCTGTTCACGCTGATGAATGGCGGCGTGCGGTTCGGCGCGCTGCGCCGCGCGCTCGCGCCGATCACCCAGCATATGCTGACCGCACAGCTGCGCGAGCTCGAGCGCGACGGGCTGATCGCGCGCAAGGTGCTCACCGAGAAGCCGCTGCAGGTCGCATACGAGCTGACGGATTCGGCCTGGAGCCTGACCCCGGCCTTCCGCGAATTGCTGGCGTGGTCGAAGACATTCGGCGCCCGACGAAGCGCCGTAGCAGGCGAGACGCAGCTTGGAATTGGAATTGGCTGAGTGAGGACCGATTGCATCGGCACCGGGACTCGGCCCCCTCTCCCGCTTGCGGGGGAGGTGGAGCCAGCGCGTGGCGCGGCCGCTTCACCAAACGGCCATCGCACTTCACCCCAAACCGAGCGCGCGCCGGATCGCGATCTCGACCGGCGAATACGCGCCGTCGTCACGCGCGAGCCGATACGACTCGCCGGCGCCGAGCGCCGGCTGGGCCATGAAGCGCGGCCTCGTTCCTCGATGCATCTGCGCGGCGTGCACGAGGAAGGGATGGCACAGATAGACCGTCCCCGCCTCGCCTGTCGCGAGTGCGACCTCGCAATCGGCGCCCATCTCGTCGAGCACCATGCGCGCACGTCCTGCCTCGCCGGCCGGCGCAAGATGGCGCGCCATCGGCAGGTGCGATCCGACCCTGATCCGGGTCGGCGCGTCGTGCTCGCCGACGTCGGAGAACAGGAACAGCATCAGGAGCGCCCGGCCGCGCGACACGATGTTGGCCCGCCAGGCGGAGAAGTCGCTGCGCTCGCTCGGGTCGCAATCGTCGCCGGGAAAGCTGACGTCGATATGCCAGCCGGCATCACCGGGATCGTCCGGATGCGGAAACCGCACCGGAAAGGTCCCGATGTTGTGGCGCGGAGACCAGCGGCCGGGGCCGGCAATCTGGTCGAATGCCCGATGCAGCACCGGCGTGTTGATCGCCTGCCGGAACGGTTCCTCGCCATAGCCGGGCAGCCGCACCACCGGATGCGTCCAGGTCGAGGGATCGTGCTCACGGCATGGCAGGTCGCGCCACATGATGGCGCGTCCGGCATCAGCGAGTTCGCGGGGAAAGGCATTGTCGATCCGGACAAAGCCCTGTTCGATGAATTGCTCAATCTGCGCGCCGTCAAGCGGACGCGCGTCGTCTCGATGAATCATGATTGTCTCTCAAACTGTCGCCAGCCATCGCTGCTCCGCGATGCGCGGAACCTGACCGGCTCATTCGATTCACTGGAACCCGGCCAAGCAGATCTTGCCGGGGCGATCAGCGCTTCCTCGTGGAAGCGGGATCAGCCCAGGAAGAAGACCGAGGCGATGTTGAGAGTACGTGTCATCATGGCGGCGCGAACCTACAACCGGTGCGCACCGGGATCAATCCGTGGCGATCAGCCGCCACTATTCGTCGCGATAGACCTTCTCGCGCTTCTCGTGGCGTTCCTGCGCCTCCACCGACAGCGTCGCGATCGGGCGGGCTTCGAGCCGCTTCAACGAGATCGGTTCACCGGTCTCTTCGCAATAGCCGTAGGTGTTGTCTTCGATGCGCTGGAGCGCCGCGTCGATCTTGGAGATCAGCTTGCGCTGACGGTCGCGGGCACGAAGTTCGATCGCGCGGTCGGTTTCCGAGGACGCTCGGTCCGCGAGGTCGGGGTGATTGACGTTCTCTTCCTGCAACGTCTGCAGCGTGACCTTCGATTCGCGGAGGATCTCATCCTTCCAGGCCAGCAGCTTGGCGCGGAAATAGTCGCGCTGCCGCTCATTCATGAAAGGCTCTTTTTCAGTCGGCCGGTAGTTCTTCAGCTTTTCCAAAGGCAGCCATGTCCCTGTCAGGCGGAGGGAACAAAACCCCTCCGCGCGGCGCCTTATATAGCCACGACATGTGACAGACAATATCTGCAACCATGAAAGGCGGGCTGCCCCCAAGGCCTTGCACAGGCAAACTTATCCGCCCTGCCTGGGGGACGCCCTGCGCCCTCTCCCGCGCTCTCAATAACCGACCGTGAAACGCCTGCGGATATGGGCCGGACGCTCGATTTCGTCGGCGAGTGCAACTGCGAAATCCTCGAACGAGATCCAGCTTTTTCCGTCCGCGGCGGTCAGGAGCTGGTCGGCGCCGAGGCGGAACTTGCCGGTCCGCTCGCCCGCCACGAACAGGGCCGAGGGCGAAGGTCCAGTTCAGGTCCTTTTCGCGGCGCAGCAGATCAAGGAACTCGGCCCCCTTCGAGGCTTCGGCCTTGTACTGGGCCGGGAAGGTCGGGGTGGTCACCAGGCGGACGCCGGGGGCCACTTCGAGGCTGCCGGCGCCGCCGACCACGAGATAGCGACCAGTCCCGGAGGCCTTGGCCGCCCCGATCAGCTTGGCGGGGTCGCTGACCGAGAAGTGGACGGAACTGATTGCGGCATCGTGGCCGACCCACAGCGCGGCCAGGGCGGCCTCGTCGTTCACGTCGCCCTTCTTGGCGGTGACACCGGGCAGATCGGCGATCTTCTCCGGGTTGCGGGCGATGGCGGTGACGGCGTGGCCGCGGCGGGCGAGTTCCGCCGTGATGCGCGAGCCGGCCTGGCCGGACGCGCCGGCGATGGCGATCTTCATCTCAAGTCTCCGATTGATGGTTTCCAATGGTGACTAGATAGCGAAATGGATGTAGGTGTGAAGAAGGCACTCTTGTCTCACCTGATTACGCCGGAGTAACCCGATGAAAGCCGCCAGCCTGAAGCCGGACGCCTATGCCGCCAATTGCCCGACGCGCCAGATCCTCGACCGGGTCGGCGACAAATGGGCGGTGCTGATCCTGTTGCTGCTGCGCAGCGAGCCGATGCGGTTCAACCAGCTCCGCCGCGCCATCGAGGGCATCTCGCAGAAGATGCTGTCGCAGGTGCTGAAAAGCCTGGAGCGCGACGGCCTGCTGCGCCGCCGTGCGATCGCGACCGTTCCGGTCACCGTGGAATATTCGATCACGCCGCTCGGATCGACGCTCGCCGAAGCGGTCGATCCGCTGCGCGATTGGGCCGAACAGAATCTGAAGGAGGTGCTGGCCGCGCAACGCCGCTACGATACGCAGCGCAAGGCACTGGCGGCCTGAAGGCAGTGGCGGCGTGAGGCACCAGCGACTTGAGACGTCAGTTGCGATGAGTTGATCGGGAGGAGCCTAGTACTGCCCGGCCTTGGCGAGTTCGACCTCGACGCGCAGCTCGATCTCGCCGAGCACGGCATCGAGGCCGGGATCGCCGGAGGATTCCTTCAGGTTCGCCGCCGCGCTGCGCAGCTGGCTCACGGTGGAGGGATCGAAATTGCCGGACAGCAGTCCGAGCTTGAGCGCGTCGAGCACGTCGAGCGCCCCCTTGCCGCGGGCCACCGAGCGCTTGCGGCGTTCGGTCGGGTCTTCGACGCCCTGCAGCGCGAGCAGCGCATCGAGGCTGGCGGCGGCCTTCGGTGCCGCGGTGGAGCGGACCTCCTCCTGCGCGGTCGTCGCGTCCGGCAGCGAGAAGCCGCTCGACGAGGTCCGCCGCGTGGAGCTGGTCGACGTGCCAAGCGTGGTGCCGTTCGGTCCGTAGATGCGCATCGTGGTGATCCCGCAGGCCTGAATGCCGCAAGCATCGCCGTTTTATGGTTAACGGCGCGTAAACGACCCGGCAATTTCTGCCGCCACACGGCAGTTTCGCGCGCCCTGGCGCACCGGTGGCGAATGGCGCGCTGACAATTTCGATAAATATATCAATACATTGTACCGCCGAAGCGATGTGGCACGCCACTCGCATGGTTAATAGCGGATCGCCGTCATGGGAGTGTCGCGTGATCCGCGAGTAAGGTCTGAGGGGAGTTTGGGATGCCTGGCATCCGGATCGCACGTTTATTCGGGATGGCCTGCGCGGCGCTGCTGGCGCTGGCGGCGTCCGCCGGGCCTGTGGCCGCGACGTCGCGGATCAAGGATCTCGCCAACATCGAGGGCGTGCGCCAGAACCAGCTGATCGGCTACGGCCTCGTGGTCGGCCTCAACGGCACCGGCGACACGCTGAACAACATCCCCTTCACCAAGCAGTCGCTGCAGGCGATGCTCGAGCGTATGGGCGTCAACATCCGCGGCGCCACCATCCGCACCGGCAACGTCGCCGCCGTGATGGTCACCGGCAATCTGCCGGCATTCGGCACCCAGGGCACGCGGATGGACGTCACCGTCTCCGCGCTCGGCGACTCCAAAAACCTGCAGGGTGGCACCCTGCTCGTCACGCCCCTGCTCGGCGCCGATGGCAACGTCTATGCTGTGGCGCAGGGATCGGTGGCGGTCGCAGGCTTCGCGGCCGAAGGCGCCGCGGCCAGCGTCGTCCGCGGCGTGCCGACCGTCGGCCGCATCGCCAACGGCGCCATCATCGAGCGCGAGATCGAGTTCGCGCTCAACCGCCTGCCCAATGTCCGCCTCGCGCTGCGCAACGCCGACTTCACCACCGCCAAGCGCATCGCCGCCGCGGTCAACGACTATCTCGGCGTCAAGACCGCCGAGCCGATCGACCCCTCGACCGTACAGCTCTCGATCCCGCCGGAGTTCAAGGGCAACGTGGTCGCCTTCCTGACCGAAATCGAGCAGCTGCAGGTCGACCCCGATCTCGCGGCGAAGATCGTGATCGACGAACGCTCCGGCGTCATCGTGATGGGCCGCGACGTCCGCGTCGCGACCGTTGCGGTGGCGCAAGGCAACCTCACCGTCTCGATCTCCGAAAGCCCCCAGGTCAGCCAACCCAATCCGCTGTCGCGCGGCCGAACCGTGGTGACGCCGCGCACCAGCGTCGGCGTCAGCGAGGACGGCAAGAAGTTCGCCGTCGTCAAGGACGGCGTGTCGCTGCAGCAGCTCGTCGACGGCCTCAACGGCCTCGGCATCGGACCGCGCGACCTAATCAGCATCCTGCAGGCGATCAAGGCCGCCGGCGCCATCGAAGCCGACATCGAGGTGATGTGATGGCGAGCCTGATCAACAGCACCACGGGCAGCATGCCGAACAAGGCGTTGATGCCGATGTTCAACGGCCGCCCCGATCCCGTGCTGCAGGACGCGATGAAGAAGGTCACGCCGCAGCAACTCACCAAGGCGAAGGCGACCGCGACCGATTTCGAATCGATGTTCCTGAATTCGATGTTCTCGCAGATGACGACCGGCCTGAAGGGCGACGGCCCGTACGGCGACACCGTCGGCACCGGCGCGTGGCGGTCGATGCTGACCGACGAATATTCGAAGAATTTCGCCAAGGCCGGCGGCGTCGGGATTTCCAACGAGGTGTTCCGCTCGCTGATCCTGCAGCAGGCGAACAAGAGCTGATACGGTCCCAAGGAGAAGCGCCGATGAACCAGCGTCCCCCGCAGCGACCGGCGCCCGCCCCCGCCGCGCGCCCGGCGACCTCGACGCCTCCGGACGTCGCACGGCTCGCCAACGAGCTGACGGAAGTGATGAGCGGCTTGCTCGCGGTCATCGAGCAGGAGACCGAATTCGTCCGCGCCGGCAAGATTCGCGAAGGCATGCGGCTCGAGGCGCAGAAATCCGAGCTGTCGCGGCGCTACATGCTCGCGGTGGAGCATCTGAAATCGATGCAGAAGATGCTGTCGCAGACCGATCCCGAACTGCTCGCGACGCTGCGGCGTCATCACGAGACGTTCCGCGCCATGCTCCAAGTCAACTTGACGGTGCTTGCGACCGCGCACGCCGTCTCCGAAGGGATCGTGCGCGGCGTCAATGCCGAGGTGCAGCGCCGCAACATCCCGAACACCTACACCGCAAGCGGACAGCGCGCCACGCCGGGCCCGCGCAACATGACGCCGATCGCGGTCAGCCGCACGCTCTGACTCGCTTGCAATTTAGCTCAATTCAACGCGGCCGCGGCAGCGCGACATTCAGCGTGTTTTCTAACACCCTATTGAGAGGTTCCCCGTAGAGTTGCGGATCGTGAGGGGTTGGGATTTGACTCAAGCAAACTAGTGCCTGTGCACTACGAGGCTGCCATGAGTACAGATTTCAACATCAAGCCGGTGGGGGCACCGGTCGCGGCGCCGATGATCACTCCCGTGAGCGATGCGGCGCAGAAGGCGGTCAAGACCGAACTGCCGGCGAGCCAGAGCGTCGCCGCTCCGGAGCCGAGCGTGCGCGTCACGATCGATCCCAGCGCCGTCAACGCATCGATTGCAAATCAGGCGCCGTCGGTCACCGACCAGGTCATCATCGACCGCGACGCCCGCGCCGTGGTCTACCAGGTGGTCGACAATCGCACCAACCTGGTGGTGAGACAGTTTCCGGAAGAAGCTGTATTGCGCCGCCGCGCCTATTTCCACGCGCTCGATCTCAGCAAGGATGCGCCGACGCGGGCGCGCGCGACCGACCGCCGCGCATAAGCGCAGACGGGCGCCCGTCAGGTCTGCTGGGTGGCGTAGGCCTTGTCGAGATAGGTCGACCCGGTCGCCGGGTCGGTGACGACATTGGCGATCAGCGCCGTCCCCTGCTGCACCAGCGAGAACTTGGTATCGCCGATCCTGAAGGCACCGTCCTTGATCAGCACGTCCTGATACTTGCTGGTGCCATCGCTCTGATAGTGGACCTTGGCGCGGAAGCCATCGACGTTCGACACCGAGATGTTGAACGACTTGTTGTTGGCATATTTGCCGCTCCAGCTGCCCTCATAGAGGTTCGGATCGACGGCCACATAGGGCGTCTTCGACGGCACCGTCAGGCCGGCGGCCTTGTAGTTGGCCGACAGGATGCTCAACACGTCGGCCATGCCGAGGGCTCCGCTGCCGGTCGATCAGCCGCGGCCCGACAGGCCGGCGGCGATGTTGCAGTTGATGTCGATCAGCGACTTCAGCTTCGCCGGGTCCGGATTCATCTGAATGTCGATGGTCTGCTTCATCACGAACACGCTGATGTTGGCGATGTTCTGACGCACCTCGAGCGGCTGCGGATTGTCGTCGCCCTCTGCCGCGCTGAGGAAGATCGACCACAGCCGGCGGTTGAACAGCAACGCGTGATCGAGCGCCTTGTCGAGGCCGTTCCAATTCGCCTGGACTTCCTGCAACTGCCGGGCCGCCTTCAGGAGCGCCTGCGCCTCGATTTCACGTGGGGACGCCGTCGTCGTGGACGTACGAGCGTAGGCCTGGGCTGCATTCGACATTCAATGACCTCGATGGGATGCGGATTTCTCGAGCCGCGGAGACGCAATTCTAGCGCCTGATATTTATGCATCGGCCGCCTTTAAATATGGTTAGCAGGCGTTACGAAATGCGTCGTTCTGACGGCATAGACAGATACCGTAATATCCCGGAGACAAAAGAAAACGGCGGGGTTTCCCCCGCCGTTCCCGGACTGCTTGTCACGCTTAGCGGAGCAACTGCAGCACGCTCTGCTGGCTCTGGTTGGCGAGCGCCAGCGCGGAGACTGCAATCGACTGGCGGGTCGACAGCGCCTGGCTGTTGGCCGCTTCCTCATTGGTGTCGGCCAGCGTCAGGTTGGACGAACCGGTCTGCAGCACGTTGATCAGGTTCTTCGAGAAATCCTGACGGATCTGCACGATCGACAGGTTCGAACCCAGCGTCGACGCTTCGCTGCGCAACGAGGAGCTCGCCGTGCCCAGCGCCGTCAGCACCTTGTTCGCCGAGTTGTTGTCGAGGAAGTCGGTGCCCGCGGTCAGCGAGTTCAGGCCGAGGCCGGCGGCATTGAAGGTAACGCCGGTGATGCTGAGCGTGGACTTGCCGGTCTCGTTGAAGGTCAGCTTCAGGCTGTCGCCGTTCAACAGGTTGATGCCGTTGAACGAGGCGTCCTGCGCCGTGGTCGTGATCTGCGCGATGGTGTTGTTGTACTGCGTCACCAGGGCGGCGCGCGCCGACTGCGAGGCCGAGTCGGCAACCGGAGCCGTGCCGGCCGCGCTGAACGTCGCGGTACCGCCGCCGGTGTTGGTGAAGGTCACCGCACCGATCGTCGAGGACGCCGCGTCGTTGGTCGTGGAGATGACGAGCTTGTTGGAGCTGTCGAGCGTCGCCGTCAGGTTGCTCGCCGCCAGCGACGAGTTCAGCTGCGCCAGCGAGTTGCTGGCCCCGAAGGTGAAGGTGAAAGCGGGCTGGCCGGCCGACGCCGCGATCGACAGAACGTCGCCGCTCTTGATGGTGGTACCGTCGACGAGGTTGGCGGAGGTGCCGCCGAGCGCCGCGGTGGAGGTGACCTGCGACCTGGTGGTATAGCCGGTCGGGCTCTGCAGCACCTGGTTGGCAATCGACTTCGCGGTATCGACCAGCTTCTGCAGCGAGGTGATGCCGGTATTGGCAGCCTGCAGCACCTGCACACCGTTGCCGATGCCGTCGAGCAGGTTGTTGATGTCGCTGGCGCGGTTGTCGAGCGACTGCGCGGTGAAGAAGTTGGTCGGGTTGTCGAGCGCCGTATTGACCTTCTTGCCGGTGGCAAGACGGTTCTGCGTGGTGGAGAGCAGATCGGCGGTGGACTGGAGGGAGAGGAGGTTCTGACGAACGGAGGAGGAGAGAATGATATCGGACATTTTCATACCTTTCTGGTGTGAAACTGAGGAAAAGCCCGCGCCAATCCTTTCTGATCGGGCGGATGAGCCGATCCTGCGGTCAAGCCGCGAAGGAAAAAGAAATCTCCAACACGGCATTTGAGACGAATGCCGAAGAATAAAATTGTCGCTATTGGGCGAAGTTCGCCGCGAAAACTACTGAGAGGATTGCCGATTCCGGACGAGCGGCGACACCCGCGCCCGCCCTCTGTTTACCAAGCATTAACCATCATGGGAAAGGATCGCTGTCGCATCGGCACCTAGCCGCATCGGCGACTGCTAAGCAGTGCCGAACACAATTTCGTTCCGCTAACGACGACATCGCGCGACTGCCGGCAAAGGAGAACGGTCATGGCCCTGAAGGTCGAACTCAAACCGAACGAGCGCATCATCGTCGGCAATTGCGTGATCACCAACACCGATCAGCGGGCCCGCCTTTTGATCGACGGTGATCGGATTCCGATCCTGCGCGAGAAGGATATCCTGACGCCCGAGACCGCGGACACGCCGGCGAAGCTGATCTATCTGGCCGTGCAGCTGATGTATCTGTCGCCCGACCCGATGGCGCACCACCCGACCTATTTCAGCCTCGTGCGCGACATCATCACCGCGACGCCGAGCGCCTGGCCGTTCATCGAAAGTGTCAACAATTTCATCCTCAACGGCGACCTCTATCACGCGTTGAAGGAATCCAAGAAGCTGATCGCGCACGAGGAGAAGCTGCTGGAAAGCGCGCGCAGTCAGCAAAACGCCAATCAGGACGACACCCGCAAGAGCGCGTAAACAACCCCTGACCTGAAACGAAAAAAGGCCTCCGCGAGGAGGCCTTTTTGCTATCCATGGATGCGCAGCGGGCGATCAGCTGATCGGCAGATATTTCAACAGCGTGGTCTGATACAGCATCGATGTCGTCTGGTACGACGCCTGCAAGCTGGTCTGCAGCGCCAGGATCTTGGTCGCCACCTCGTCCTGATTGACGCCCTCGACCGAGTCCAGCATCGTTTCCGCCATGCCCTTGAGCTGGGTCTGGCGATCGGTGGCCGCCTTCGTTGCCGTCTGGGCGCCGGCGAATTCCGCCTGCACGTCCTGGATCTGCTGCTGACCGTTCTGCGGAGCGAGGTTCGCACTGACGCGCTGCGCCAGCGCCGTCACTTGCTGGCTCGCATTCGGATTGCTGGCATTGGTGGTAACAGCCGCATACACCGCGACGTTCTGCAGCAGATAGCGGAAGGCCTGCTCGTTGGCGCGCGCGCCATACTGCACGGTGATCGATTGATCGACCTGCGCGACGGCGGTGCCGCGCGCCGATCCCGGGCCGTTCTCGCCGGTGTACCAGTAGACGGTGTTAGCCGGCGTGCCCGCCACCAGGCTGGTCGCGGTGTCGAATGGCGGTCCGCCGACCCTGAGCGGCGCCGGCGTCGCGGTCGTATTGTTGGCGATGCCGAGCGCGCCGAGCGCTGCCGCATTGGAGCTCGATACCGAGAGGCTCTCACCGTCGGCGCCATGCAGCGTGATCGCACCATTGCTGATGGTGGATGGGTTCTTGGTACCGCTGATCTGGTCGATCTTCGCCATCAGCGTCTGCACGCTGTCGGTGACGTTGGCCTGGTTGCCGGTGGCACCCGAGGCAACGAAGGTGATCGGGGTGCCGTTCACCGTGATGGTGTCACCGGCCGCGAAGCTCGTGGACGCCGAGTCGGTGCCGGCTGCGCCCGAAAGCGCCGTGGCACCGCTGATCGGCGCCGGCGGCGTGTTGTGGTTGTTGACGGCCGCGCCCGAGACGGTCGCGACCGGATTGAAGAAATTGTTGGACGCCGCGACCGCGGAGGCCGCGACCAGCGAGGTGTCGCTCAACGTCTTGATCGACGAGGTCAGCGTCGACTGCAGGTTGGCGGTCGTCGCCGCAGTGTCGGCGCCGATCAGGAACGAGCCCGCGGGCGGCGGGTTCGTCGTCGTCGCCGTCAGCTCGATCGCATCGGTGGTGCCGTCGGGCAGCGTGAAGTTGAACTTGATCTTGTCGCCATCCTTCGGATTGACGGCGCCGAGATCGACCGAGGTCGCCTTCGGCGTGCCGGTCGGCTGTGTCACGGTGGCGCCGGTCAATGACGACTGCACCGACAGGAGCTTGAGGCCAAACGGCGAGCCGTCCTCGGCAGCGCTTGTCACCGTCGTGGTCGCCGGCGGCGACGAGACGCTCAGCCGTCCCATCAGATTGCTGCCCTGATCGGCCTGCTTGCGCTCATTGATGAGCTGGGTGAGCCCGGCCTGGGTCGCCGTGCCCTTCAGCATGGTATCGGCGGACACCGTGGCCGGAGTATCCATCGCACGGCCCGAGAACAGATAGCGGTCGCCGGACTGGCTGTTCAGCATCGCGACCGCATTGGCGAAGGCCGCCTGCGCCGTGATCTGCCCCGAGGTCTGGCCGCTGTCGTTGAGGCTCAGCGTCGCCGTTGTCGCGGAGTTCTTCACCTGGGTGCCGACGTCGGACAGCCCCTGCAAAGTAAGGTTGGCGACGCTCAGGCGCGTGTTGAGGTTGGTGGCCGTATCGGAGAACGCATTGATGCCGCTGATCTGCGCGCGCAGGCTGAGCGCAAAGCCGCGATCGAGCCCCTGCCCCGCATAGGTCGTCGAGACCTTGCCGGTCGCAAGCTGCGTCGTCAGGTCATTGAGCTGATTGCGCAGGTTGAGGATCGTGGTACCGATATAGGAAGTTCTGCCGCTTACGCCGTCGATCGACATGTTACCCTCACGTGAGCTGCAGCAGCGCGTCGTACATCTGCTTGATCGACGACATCACGCGCGCATTGGCGGAATAGGCGTTCTGCAGCGAAAGCAGATGCGCCATCTCCTCGTCCATGTTGACGCCGGAGGTCGAGTCCATCTTGGTCTGCAGTGTATTCAGCACGACGTCCTGGCCGTCAGCCAGTTGCTTGGCGGCGGTCGCCGACTCGCCCTGCTGGCTGATGAACTGCTTGGCAAAGTTCAAGAGCGTGCCGGTGAACGGCGCGCCCGTGGTGCCAAGGCCGGTTTGCGGCGAATAGCTGTACGACGCGTTCGACAGCTGGTTCAGGATGAGGTTGGCGCGCGTGGTGTCGCCGGCCGGGGTCTGCGGATTGGTCGAATAGATGACCATGCGCGAGGGATCGCCGACCAGCGCGGTGTTGACGCTGATCCGCGCGGCGAGGCCGGTGGTCTGCGAGCCGTTCGCGGTGATCGCGCCGGTGTAGAGCCCGCCATTGTCGGTGAACAGCGGAAGCTGCGGATCGCCCGATGTCAGCGACGAGACGGTTGACGTGACCGACGCCGCGGTCACATCCGCCTTGTTGGCGGCGCCGTCGTCAAGCACGCGCAGCGTCGATCCGGACGGATTGGAGAACTGCAGCCCGGTTCCGCCGAGCGCGCCGTTGAGCTGCGACAGCACCGAGCTCATGCCGCCGGAGAAATCCACTCCCAGCACCTCGTCGTTCGGATCGACGGTCGCGGTATTGCTCAGCGGCAATACGCTCGGATCGTTGACGCGGATGATCGACAGATTGTGCGTGAGGCCGGTGGTGTTGTCCTTGTAGGAGACGTGGATGGTATTGCCGCTCTGCAGTCCCGAGAGATCGAGGTCGAAGCCGGACTGCGTCCCCGCCGTCGCGGCAGTGCCCGCGGTCGTCTTGTCCGACAGCGCGCTCGACATCGCGGCGGCGAACTGGTCGATCTGCGTCTGGGCCTGCGCCAGCGTGTTGTCGCGCAGCTCGAGATAGGCGGCGATCTTGCCGGAGCGGATCGAGTTGGTCGACACCATGTCGTAGGTGCCGCCATGCGGGAACGTGATGGTGATGGTGCCGACGGTGCTCTTGGTCGGATCGGTATTGTACAGCGTGTTGGGCGTCATCGTGCCCTGGGCGTTGAAGCTGAGCGACGCCGCCTCGGTGCCGACCAGCTGCACGCCGGAATTGGTGAACACGGTCACCTGGTTCTGGCTGTTGGTGACGGTGCGGATGTCCATCAGCTGCGAAAGCTGCGTGACGTAGCGATCGCGCTGATCGAGCAAGGCCGCGGTCGACGCGTCGGCCGTGCCGCCGTTGGCCTGCAGCTGGACATTGAGACGCGCGATCTGCTGCAACGCATTGTTGGCGGTGTTGATGGAGTCGCTGATGCCGGCCTCGGCGTTGGCACGCAGCGTCTGGATGCCCTGCGAGGTCGCGTTGAGCTGCTGCGCCATCGATTGCGCGGCATTGACGACGCCGATGCGCGCCGATTGCGATTCCGGGCTGGTCGACAAGCCCTGGACCGCGGTCAGGAACTTGTTGTAGGCGTCCTCGATCGTGCCGGTGGAGTCGGGATTGCCGTACACGCCCTGCAGATTGGAAAGGAAGTCCGAGCGGACGTCGGCGTAGGCGGCTCCCGAGGTCTCGGTGCGCAGCTGGGTCTGCAGGAATTCGTCGAGCTGGCGGTTCACGCCGGTGATGAGGACGCTCGATCCGTACTGGCCGGTGGTGCCGGTAACCTGGTTGAGCGTCTTCCTGACGTAGCCGGGCGTCTCCGCGTTGGCGACGTTCGAGGACACGAGCGAGAGCGAGGCCTGCGTGGCGCGCAGGCCCGACATCGCGGTGGAAAGGGCTTGGCCCAAACCCATGATCTGTACTCGCCTTTACTGCTTCACTCGTGCATCGCCGATGCGATCAGCGCACGACGTTCAGGAGATCCTGCACCATCGAATTGGTTGTCGTGATGACCTTGGTGTTTGCCGAATAGGCCTGCTGGGTCACGATCAGCTTGGTGAACTCGTCGGCAATATCGGTGTTCGAGCTTTCGAGCGACGAACCGACGATGGTGCTGCCGCCCTTGCCGAACAGCGCGCCACCGGACTCGTCGGTCGCCTCGAACGCACCGCCGTCGATGCGCTTGAGGAAGTTGGTGCCGTTGAAGGTCGCCACCGATATCTCGGCGAGGTCGATGTTGCGGCCGTTGGTGTAGTTGCCGACGATGCGGCCGTTAGTGGAAACGCTGACCGACTGCAACTGGCCGGCGGGAAAGCCGTCCTGCTGGATCTGGTTGACCTGGACGTTGCCGTTGGCATCCGCGAACTGGGTCACGCCGCCGGAGCCGAAATTGATCGCGGGGTTGCCGAGCGATACGCCGTTGACGACCGCATTGTTGAGCGTCACCGAGGAGATCGCCGGCGACATCTGGCCGTTCGAGGCGAAGGTGAAGTTGATGTTGGCGTTCTGCCAGGAGACCTGCGTGCCGGTCGCATTGGGATTGACTTGATAGAACAGGTTCCAGGTATCGGTATGCCCGGAGCCCAGCGAGGAGCTGTCGGTCTTGGCCCAGCGGAATTGCAGGTTCACCGGCGCACCCGAGACGTCGTAAGCCGTGACCGCGCCGCCCGAGACGGATTCGTTCAGGAAGGTCGAGTTGTCGTTGCCGACGACCTGGCCGGTGCCGACCGTTCCGCCACCGCCGCGGTTCGCAACCGCCGAGCCGGTGAAGCCGAGCGCCGCGAAGGCTGCGGTGTTCGAGCTCGTTACGCTGAGGTCGGCCGCGGTGCCGGAGTGCATCGTGATCGAACCGTTGCTGGCGATCGTCGACGAGATCCCGGAGGCAGTGATGGTGTCGATCTTGTTGAGCAGCGTCCCGATCGTGTCGGTGATATTGAGCTGGTTACCGGTGGCGCCCGAGGCGACAAAGGTCAGGACGGTGCCGTTGACCGTGATGGTGTCGCCCGCCACGAAATTGGAGGCGATCGAGTTGCTGGGCGCGGTACCGTTCAGCGTGGTGGCGAACGTATTGGCGACCGACGGGGTCGCCTTGTTGTTTTGTGCGGTGCCAGTGACGGAGGAGTCGGTCGGGGGCGCGGCCGGCGTACCGATCACCAGCGGGTTGTGACCGGCACTGAACGCGCCCGGCCGCAGCAACTCGGAGCCGGGAACCGAGGTGTCGTGCGCGGTGGTCAGGGGGTAGGACGCGAGGTTGGCGCGATAGTCGATCTTGGTGGTCTGCTGCGCCGGCAGGAAGTCGTTCTTGAATTGCAGCACTTGCGGCGAGCTGCCCGCGGGGTTGCCCGTGGTCGGGTCGATCGGCACGCCCTCGAGATAATAGCCGGCGCCGTTGACCAGATAGCCGTCCTTGTTGAGCTGGAAATCGCCGCGGCGGGTGTAGCGGTCGACGCCGTCGAACACCGGCGCACCGTCTGTGAAGCTGCCGGGCTTTTGCACCGCAAAGAAGCCGTTGCCGTTGATCGCCATGAAGGTCGCGACCGATGCCGACTGCACGTCGCCCTGCACCGAGTTGGTCGAGCGGGACTGCGCGGTGACGCCGCCGGCGAGTTGCGCGGTTAGCGCGGTCTGCGGGACGAGGTCGAGGAACGAGGTATCGATGCGCTTGAAGGCCGTGGTCTGAGAGTTGGCGATGTTGCCGGAGATGTTTTCGAGCGCGTACGACCCTGCGCGCAAGCCACCGACCGCCGTCGTAAGAGCGCCGAAGATACCCATGACATGTTCTCCAATTCGATTCCCGGCGGCTGGCAATCACAAGAGTGGCCGCATCAGCCGAGCATGTCGCAAGGGTCGTGCCAGGAAACGAATCGTAACAAAATCATGCGCTTGAAAAAAAAGCCCCCGCCGTTTAACCGGGGCACAATTGCCGGGCAGGCAACAATTGCCGGGACGGAGCGCCGTTCCGACGGCGCTCGTTCATTCCTATTTTGACGCATTTTCTTGACGCGAACCGGCACCCATCCCGCATCAAGTGCGGGACAGGCTTCGCTCGAAAACGCGATGGCCGTCAGGTCGCCGACGGCGCCGCCGGATGAAACACCAGCGCAAAACCGTCCATGCAGTAGCGCAGCCCGGTCGGCTTCGGGCCGTCGTCGAAGACGTGGCCGAGATGGCCCCCGCAGCGGCGGCAATGCACCTCGGTGCGCGCCATCCCGAAGGTGCGGTCGGTCGTGGTGCCGACCGCATTCTCCAGCGGCTTCCAGAAGCTCGGCCAGCCGGTGCCGCTCTCATATTTGGTCTCGGACGAGAACAGCGGCAGGTCGCAGCCGGCGCAGGCGAAGGTGCCCTTGCGGTGCTCCTTGAGCAGCGGGCTCGATCCCGGCCGCTCGGTGCCTTCCTTGCGCAGTATCTCGTATTGCTGCGGCGTCAGCTGCGCGCGCCATTCGGCGTCGGTCTTCTCGATCTCGAATTTCTCGGCGGCCTGCGCCGGCGAGGCACGCAGCCAGCGGAAGGCGGCAAGGCCGAACAGGCCGGCGACGGAAGCAAGCAGGATACGGCGATCGATCATCAATAAGCTCCGTTTGCGGAGGGCCCAGGGTACGTGCCCACGGTTCGTTACCAGGTACGAACACAGCCCTCCGACGTTACATCCGCCCGTCGGAGATCCGCTCACTTTCTTGCGAGGCGGGAGGATGCGGCTCCTCGGGCGGCAGGGCTGCGGGTGGCGGCATTGGCCGCGCCACGGGCACCGGCGGACGGCGCGGCGCCGGCCCCCTGGTTCCCGCCTTGAAATTGGCCTCGGCCAGCCGCGCCTCGCGGAGGCGTTCCTTCGCACGTGCACCCTCGCGGTAGCGGGCCAGGACGCCCGCGGCGGACGAGGCTCCCCTCGCCCACAGGCCGATGAAATGACCGGCAACCCGGCCGGTGGTGCCACCGGCCCAGACCAGCTCGAATGGCGAAAACAGCCGCCAGCGGTCGTCGCCCCACAGGATGCTGCGCGCGATCAACTGCCCGGCGAGCGCCGAGGTATTGAGCCCCTGCCGGCCAAAGCCGCTCGCCACCCACAGCCCTCTGCGCAACTGCCCGATCTGCGGCATGCCGTGCACGGTGACGCCGACCGCGCCGCCGAACATCTCGGCGATCGGAACCTTGCCGAGCTGTGGAAACACCGTGGCGATGCGGCGCTGCACCGCCGACCCAAGGCGCTGCGGCCGTGCGTTCCAGGTGGTTTCCGGACTGGCCCACAGCAGACGATCGCCATCGACGATGCGGAAATGGTCGATGCCGTCGCTGTCGGCGACCGAGCCGGAAAACGCGATCGTCTCCGAAAGCTGTTCCCCGAGCGGCTCGGTCAGCGCCGCATAGCGCCACACCGGCAGCAGCGTGTCGGACAAGCGCTTCAGCGGCGCACCGAGATGGATATTGCCGGCGAGGACAATATGGTTGGCGCGCAGCCGCGCCGTCGGCGTCACGATGCGTTTGCGGATGCCGGAAAAATCGATGCTGACGACCGGCGTTTCCTCGAAGATCCGCACCCCCGCCCGGGTCGCCAGCGCGGCGAGGCCGTGCACATATTTCCGGCCATCGATCTGGAACGCCTTCGGATAATAGATGCCGTGGAAATAGCGGGGTGTCCTGAGCACGCTGCGCACGCGGTCGACCTGCCAGCCTTCGACCTCGGTGGCAAAATCCACAGCCAGCGTCTGCAGCCGGCTGATCAAGGCCTCGCCGACATCGACATTGGAAACTTCGAGCGCGCCATCGCTCGGGTTGATGCCCGGGATAAGATCCTCGGTTGCGGTGGCGCGGACATAGTCGGCGCCCTCTTTCGACAGCGCCCACAATTCGCGGGCATCATCGAGGCCGACACGCTCGATCACATCTGATATCGGCAGGCCGAAGCCCGGCATCACGGTGCCGAGATGGTGGCCCGAGGCGTTCCAGCCGATTTGGCGGCCCTCGAGCACGGCGACGCTCGCGCCGAGCCGCGCCGCCTCGCGCGCCACCGTCAGGCCGGCCAGCCCCGCTCCGACCACGCAGATGTCGACGTCGAGGTCGAATGCCAGACGGTCGCGGAACGGCGATGTCGCCTCGTCAGGGCCGTCCGCCGCACTTGTGGAAGTCTCGCTCATGGCGTTTCTTACGAACCGCTGCGGCGCTTGTCACCTTGTCCGGAGCATGAGCCTGTAGAATTAATGCGACCAGACCGAATCGAGAATGGAAGTCCATGCGCCGTTTGCTGCTGCTGCGTCACGCCAAGACCGAAACCGACGCGCCTTCGGGGCAGGACCAGGACCGCCGTCTCGACGAGCGCGGCCACCGCGATGCGGCGGAGATCGGCGGCTGGATCGCCCGCCATCCGCCCCTGCCCAACCTGGCGCTGGTGTCGCCAGCGGTCCGCACCACGCAGACCTGGGAGATCGTGCGCGAGGCGCTGAAGGGTGTTGGAGCCGCGCCGAAGGTCGAATTCGTGCCGGACCTCTACGGCGCCGATCCGGCACAGCTGCTGACCGCGATCCGGATGGCTTCGGTCACCGATCCGAAGCGGCTGATGCTGATCGGCCATAATCCCGGCATGCACGAGCTCGCGCTGACGCTGACCGGCAGCGGTGACGAGGCCGCGAAGCGCGCGCTCAGCGACAATCTGCCGACCTCGGGGCTCGCCGTCTTCGACTTCGCGACCGACGACTGGAACGACGTCTCCTTCCGACGCGGCAAGCTCGTCCTGTTCGTCAGCCCTAAACTGTTGAAGCAGGCCTCGCGCGGCTGACGCAAGCGGACAGCGCCGCTCTGCCATGCTATATTGATGTCGGCGCGACAGGGGGACCGGTTCGCGGCGACACTACAAGGTGCTTCAAGAAAAAGAAGGCGCGCGTCCCGGCACAGGGACCAAACGGCTCCAGACCAATCGCGGACAGGAGGCGCAAATGTACAAATCCATTCTCGTGCCGATCGACCTCTCCGATACCGACCTGGCGAAGCCAGCGATCGCAACCGCTGCGACGCTGTCGCAGACATGGAACGGCTCGGTGCGCCTGCTCAACGTGCTGCCGATGACGCCGGTGATGCTCGCCGAATATGTGCCGGCGGATTTCGACAGCCAGCAGCGCGAAACGTCTGAAGAGGCGCTCTCGATCGTGGCGCGCGAATCCGGCATTGCGCCCGAGCGCATCTCGGGCGTGGTCCGCCAGGGCGGCATCTATCACGAGATCCTCGAGGAGGCCGCGATCATGAAGGCCGACCTGATCGTGATGACCTCGCACCGCCCGGCGATGCGCACCTACTTCCTCGGCTCAAACGCCGGCCACGTGGTGCGCTACGCCAAATGCTCGGTGCTGGTGGTGCGGCATTAGTCCAACGCCGCACCACTGACGCCTCAACGGATCCGCACCAGCTCAAGGTTGAGATCGCCGGTGACGGCGGGCTCGATCTGGCAGCGCGAAATTCCGATATCGCGCAGCGTCCGGTCATCGAGTTGGCGCAGCGTCTTGATCGCCTCGCGGCGCACCCAGTGGGTCGCGAGTGCATCGCCCCACGTTCGGAGCAATCGGAGCAATCCGCCCAGCATGCTGGACCGCGCGGGCGGTGACGCGGCTGAGGTTATCGTCGTCATTGTCATCTCCTTCGATGCCCAGAGGCGCGGCTATGCCATTGACGTAGATGCCATTTCGGCACTCGCGTCATCGTGACCTCGGATTGCTTGCGCACTCCTCGGTGCAATCATGGGCTTGTTCCCTCTTCAATGATCCGGTACATTTCTCGGAGCAAGTAAAACATTGCTCTCGGTGCAATAATGTCGCGATTCGAGTACCTGAAACTGGCGGATACGGTGGCCGCCGAGATCGCCAGCGGCGCGCTCAAGGCGGGCGACCGCCTGCCGCCGCAGCGCCATTTCGCCTATGACCGCAACATCGCCGTCTCGACCGCGAGCCGGGTCTACACCGAGCTGTTGCGGCGCGGGCTGGTGGTCGGCGAAGTCGGCCGCGGCACCTTCGTGTCCGGCGAGGCGCGTCGCGGCATTGCGGCCCCGACCGAGCCGCGCGGCGCCCGCATCGACCTCGAATTCAACTATCCGCTGCTGCCGCATCAGGCGACGATGATCGCCAAGAGCCTCGAAGGGCTCGAGCGGCCCGAGGTGCTCGAAGGCGCGCTGCGGCCGGCCACCAGCTTCGGCACGCGGGCGGCGCGGACCATTTCCGCGGAATTCCTCGCGCGCAAGAGCTGGGCGCCGAATCCCGACCAGATCGTGTTCACCGCCAACGGCCGGCAATGCATCGCCGCCGCGCTCGCCGCCGTCGTACCGCCCGGCGGACGCTGCGGCGTCGAGGCGCTGACCTATCCATTCGTGAAGGGCATTGCCGCACGGCTCGGCATCGCACTGGTGCCGCTCGCGATGGACGAGCATGGCGTGCGCCCGGACGCGGTGCAGAAGGCGCACCGCGAGGCGCATCTGTCCGCGCTCTACATCCAGCCCACGATCCAGAACCCGCTCAGCATCACGATGCCGGCCGAGCGCCGGGCCGAGCTGCTGCGCGTGACGGAGAAGCTCGGCCTCGTCGTCATCGAGGACGGCGTCTACGGTTTCCTCGACGACCAGGTGCCGCTGGCCGCGCTCGCGCCCGACAGCTGCATCCTGCTCGACAGCCTCTCGAAGAAGGTGGCGCCGGGCCTCGCGCTCGGCTTCATCGTCTCGCCGCCGCGGCTGCGCGAGAGCATCATGGCCGCGGTGCGCTCCGGCGGCTGGACGGCGTCGGGCTACGCCTTCGCCGCCGGGCAGCGGCTGATGGCCGACGGCACCGCCGCCGAATTGTCACGGCTGAAGCGGATCGACGCCGGCCGCCGCCAGCAGCTGGCGGCGAAATATCTGGCCGACTTCGAGATCCAGACCAACCCAAAGTCCTATCACCTCTGGCTGACCCTGCCGCCGCATTGGCGCTCGCAGACGCTGGTCGCCGCCGCGGCGCGCCGCGACATCGCGCTGACGCCGTCAACGACCTTCGCCGCAACGCCGGGACACGCGCCCAATGCGGTACGGCTTGCGCTCGCCGCGCCGCCGCTGGAGCAGCTCGAGCTCGGCCTGCGGACGCTGGCAGGAATGCTCGGCGCGACCGAAGAGGATTTTGATTCGACCGAGTGAACGCGACGATGCCGCGGTTCATCACGCTTGATTGCGGGGTGGCTTCGGCAGCAACGCATCGGGCAATCGATCGAAGCTGTAGCGCCGCGGCCGGTTGCGCGTGATGAAGCCGCCGACCTGCCAGGCGAACAGCGCGGCAAAGCCGACCAGGAACAGCGCACCCATCCAGTTCGATGTCAGCAGCGCCATCAGCAGCAATCCGATCATTGCCACCGCAAGGCATGCCAGCAGCGCCAGCGCGGCGGTGTAGGTCTTCGGCCCGAGACCTCCGACCAGCCTGGCGGTGCTGCCCGCGGCCTGCATCCGGCGATGCAGCTCGACGATGAAGGTGCGATACAGATCTCCCTGCGGCGCGACCAGCGTCGCGGTCTGCCAAGTGGTCGAGAGGACCGCAATCCGTCCTCCTTTGGCATTGTCGATGTCGGCGCGAAATCGCTGCTGCTGCATCGAGACCGGGCGATACGACAGTTTCACGGCGGAGATGTCGGCGTAATCCCACGCGCCAGACCTGCCGGCGATCCGCCACGCCAGCCCGTCCTCGGTCAGCTCGAACTGGTGCGCCGAGCCGACCAAAGAGGCCTTGTAGGCATAGCGCACGGCTGAGCCCTCGCCTGCCTCCGACCGATCCTGCAACGTTGTTGGCAATCCGCCGTTCCACCCGTTCATGCACGTTCGCGCGCTTGCGCGGAACGTCATGCCTATCCTACAAGCGAGCCATGCCCGAGACGACCTATTTTCCGCGTTACCTCATCCTCGGCGGCGCGATGATTTCAGGCGTGCTGCTGGCGCTTGCCGTGCATATGCTCGGCGCGCGCTACGGGCTCGATCTCGGCGGCCTGTGGCGCTCCGATACCCACGAGTTCATGCCGGCAGGCGCGGCGATTGCGTGGTGGCTGATCGCGAGCGTCGGGTTTTCGGGCGGCTACTTCACCGCCAACCTGATGCACAGCGCGGTGGCCGGCCAGATTCCGCAGCGGATGCGGCAGTTCCTGATCGTCGTCGGCGTGCTGATGCTGGCGGGCGCCGGCCAGGCCGCGGCGGCGCCGAGCACGGTCTCGACCATCTCCGCCGTGCTGGCCGGCCTCGCCGCGCTGTGCCTCGGCGCCGTAATGGCGTTTTGCGGCGCCTATTTTGCCCTGCGCAAGAGCTAGGCGTCCTCGCCCGTCGTTGATCAAGCCACCGATCGTTCCGGCAGCCTGCGCAGCAGCATCTTGGCGACATCAGCCGCCGGCCGCGGCGGGCTGAACAGATAGCCTTGCGCCTGCGTGCAGCCCTCCTGCCGCAACAAGTCGAACTGCGTATCGGTCTCGACGCCCTCGGCCGTGGTGACGATGCCGAGACTCTTGCCGAGGCCGGTGACCGCGCGCACGATCGCCATCGAGTCCTCGCGTGTCGCAAGGTCCGTCACGAAGGAACGGTCGATCTTGATCTTGTCGAACGGGAAACTGCGCAGATAGCTCAGCGAGGAGTAGCCGGTGCCGAAATCGTCGAGCGAGATGCGGACACCGAAACCACGCAGCTCGTGCAGCACCGCAAGCGTCGCCTCACTGTTCTGCAGCAGCACCGATTCGGTAATCTCGAGCTCAAGCCGATCCGCAGACAGGCCAGATGCTTCCAGCGCCGCCTTCACCGACGACACCAGGTTCGGGTTCTTGAACTGCACCGGAGAGAGGTTGACGGCGACCGCGATGTCCTTGGGCCAGCCTGCGGCATCGGCGCAGGCCTTGCGCAGCACGATGTCGCCAAGCGGAACGATCAGCCCGGTTTCCTCGGCGACCGGAATGAAATTGTTGGGCGCGATCAGGCCGCGCAGTGAATGGTTCCAGCGCGCCAGCGCCTCGAAGGCGACCACCTGATCGCCCACGACATCGCGGATCGGCTGGTAATAGACCTCGAACTCGTCGCGCTCGAGCGCCAGCCGCAGGTCGCGCTCCAGCAGGCGGCGCGCCTGCGCGCGCGCGTCCATCCCGGTCTCGAAGAACCGATAGGTGCCGCGGCCGTCGGCCTTGGCGCGGTACAGCGCCAGATCGGCCTTTTGCAGCAGTTCGTCGGGACCCTTGCCGTCTTCGGGTGCGAGCGAGATGCCGATGCTGACGCCGATCACGAGCTGATGGCCGCCGATCTCGTAGGGCGCGGCGATCCGCTCGACCACGAGACTTGCGAGCTGCGACACGACTGATGGTTCGCAGTTGCTGCAGAACTGCACGATGGCGAATTCGTCGCCGCCAAGCCGCGCCACGGTGTCATGCTCGGTCACGCATTCGCCGAGCCGCCGCGCGACCTCGCGCAGCAGCGCGTCGCCGATCGGATGCCCGAGCGTGTCGTTGATCTCCTTGAAATGATCGAGGTCGAGACAGAGCACGGCGAGCTGGTCGGAGCGCTTGGCCAATCTCGAGGCCTTCTCGAGCTGCTCGCGGAACAGCGTCCGGTTCGGCAGGTTGGTCAGCGCGTCGTGCCGCGCCATGTGCGAGATCTGTTCCTGGGCCTGCTGCCATTCGGTGATGTCTTCGAAAGTTGCGACCCAGCCGCCGCCCTTCATCGGCTGGTCGACCACGCGGATCGCGCGATCATTGCGGCTGACGATCCGCGTCGCGCTGTGGCCGGCTTTTGCCTCGGCAACGAGAACATCGCAGAACTCCTCGGGATCGCCGTCCCACTCGCCGATGGAATGCAGGTCCTGCAGGACGTCGATCAGCAGGCGTCCCTTGAGCGGCACGCGGTTGCGCCCCATGATCTCGCTGTAGCGCTCGTTGAACAGCATGATGCGGCCATCGGCATCGAACATGCACAGCCCCTGCGACATATTCTCGAGCGCGGTATCCAGCACCACTTTCTGCTTGTGAAGCTCGGTCTTGGCGCGACGATCGAGGATGGAAGCGATCAGCGACAGGCCGAGGATGGCGAAGGCCGCAACCGCAGTCATGAACGAAAGCACGCGCGGCGAGACCGAAAGCCCGTCGGGAACGATCGTCGGATCCGGGACCAGGGTGACCGCACCCATCGCGGTGAAATGATGCGAGACGATCGCAACGGTCAGAAGGCCGGTCGCAGCCAGAGTAGTGCGAAGGCTTTCGCCACGCGTGGCAACGACAAGCGCGAGCGCGCCAAACAGGCTCCCGAATGCGATCGATGCGGCCACGATACCGGGCGACCAGACGATGCGCGCAGGCAGCTGCAGGCCCAGCATGCCGGTGTAATGCATCGCCGCGACACCTGCGCCGACGATCGCGCCACCGGCCGCCACCGTCCACCAGCGCTCGTCGAGCGTGGCGACGGCCAATCCGACGGCCAGGATCGCAACTGCAAGCACCAGCGACAGCAGCGTGATGGGAATGTTGTATCCGGCCTCGATGCCAGGATCGTACGCCAGCATGGCGACGAAATGGGTGGCCCAGATCCCGCAACCGCCCACCGCCGCATCAAGACCGATCCAGATCTCGCGGGCGCGGCCCTCTGCGGCGCGGGCACGGTGAAACAGGCTGATCGCGACGGCGCTGGCGAGCAGGCAGATCACTCCGCCAAGGACGACCAGCCGCCAGTCATGTTCCAAAGTGAGACAGGTCAAAACGCGATACATTATAGGCCCCATTTATGGACCTATAAAAACCAGCGCATTCGTGTACGAACGGTAACCGCACTGCAACAAGGTTCCACGCATGGTGAAAAAGCCTTGAACGCAGGACATATCGTCAGGGAATACGGCAATCCCGAGTTGCAATTCGTCTCAGCCGCGCAGCCCGGGCACCAGTTCAGCTCCGGTCTCGACCTTGAGTGACGAGCCGGCGAAATCGTTTCCGATTGGCTGGCAACGGCCGCCGAGATGCTTGGCAAGGAACGCTTCGGTGACGCCATAGAAGGCAAGCCGGTTTTCCGGCCGCACAAAACCATGCCCTTCGTCAGAGAATGTGACGTAGGTCACGGGTACTCCGCGCTGCTTGAGCGCATTGACCATCTGCTCGGACTCGGCAGCCACAACCCTGACATCGCGCAGGCCCTGCGCGATCAGGATCGGCTTGATGGCACGGTCGATGTGGGTCAGCGGCGAACGTTCGACCAGGAATGCACGGCCGGCCTCGGTGTCGGGATCGCCGAGCCGGTTTTTCCAGACACTGATCCACGGGCCCCAGTAGGGCGGGATCGTCGCCATGAAGGTGACGAGGTTGGAAATGCCGAACAGATCGACGATGCAAGCGAACACATCGGGCGTCTTGGTCGCCGCCATCAATGCCGAATAGCCGCCATAGCTGCCGCCGAAGAAGCCGACGCGCTTCGGATCGGCGATACCTTGTGCGATCGCCCAATCGACCGCATCGATCAAATCGTCGTGCATCTTGCCGCCCCATTCGTGGTCGGCGGCAGTGACGAAGGCTTTGCCGAAGCCGGTCGAGCCGCGGTAGTTGACCGCAAGCACCGCATAGCCCCGGCTGGCGAGCCATTGATGGACCGGGCTGAATCCCCAGCTGTCGCGATAATACGGCCCGCCATGGATCACGAGCACCAGCGGCACCCGGCCGGCCTCGGCCTCGACCGGCCGGGTCAGATAGCAGTTGAGGCGCAGGCCGTCGCGCGAGGGGATCACGACCGGCTCGAGCTTGCGCAGCGCAACGCCGTCAAGCGTGTGGCGCTGCGTGAACAGCTTGCGCACCTCACGCGTGCGGCGGTCGAGCAGCGCGTATTCTCCGCTCTCGGTGTCGCGCTCGAAATGGACCGTGCCCAGCTGGAGATCATCGCAGTTGCTGACAAAGCTGATGTCGCCGGCACCATAGCGGCTCAGATCGGCGAGGTCCCTGGCGACGCTTTGATCGACGGCATGCCAGTGCATCCGGTCGGTGATCGCCAGCGCCGCCAATGGCCGGCGATTCTCGTCGAAGATCGCCCTTACGATGTCAGCATCATCATCGGCGGCAAGCAGCGTGGTCTGGCGCGTGGCCATGTCGAGGGCGAACAACGCCGCCTTGTCGCGGCCGCGTGAATCGATCAGGTGCAGCGTCTTGCCGTCGGCGCTGAAATCCAGCATCTGCGTCGTGTCGGTGTCGGCGATCGGCACCGTCATGAAGGGCGCCCAGCTGCCGTCCGGACGGCGCTCGAACACCTCGGCCGAGCCGTCGGCGATCAGGCGATATGCCAGGCGCAGCTGGAACGCGCTGTCGGTGATCAAGCCGACATAGTCGCGGTTCTCGTGGACGAGCTCGCTCGTGCCGGTCACGATGTTGACGCGGTACAGGTCGAAGTAGCGCTTGTCGCGCTGGTTGTGCCGCAGCAGCATCTCCTCGGGGAATTTGCGATCGGACTCCTGCACGAAGGCTTTGACACCGGTCTCCGGCGTCAGAGGCACAATCTTCCCGTCGGTGATGTCGACGCTCGCGGCGCGCCAGTTCTCGTCGCCGTCGCGCTCGCGGAAGAACACCACATGGCGGTTGGTATGTGCCCAGCGATAGCCTGCCGAGATGTTGCGATCGGTGACGTGCGTGACCGGCCGCGCCGCCTTGAGATCGGAAAGCGGGGCGACCCAAAGGTTGTTCACGCCATCGAGCGGCGCGACATAGGACAGCTGCGTCCCGTCCGGGCTGAGACGGACATTGAGGTAGTCGGGATTGTCGAAGAACACCCTGCGCGCGACCAGGTCGGGCGCCTGTCCTCGCGCCGAACCGATCAGACTGGCGAATGGCAGCGCAGCGCCAAGCATGGCGGCGCGCTGCAGCAAGAGGCGACGGTCGATTGGCGCAGGCATCTGATCGGCCCCCGTAGGCGGCGTCCGCCGATGGTGCAACGTTAGATGCAGGCTGGCCGCCGTGCAATCGCCGGTTCAATCATTGCCGCGCTTGTGATGATGCACCGATCCAGATCAGCGCGGCGGCCGCAAGCAGCAATGCGGCGGAGATCACGAGCGCTGCATGCAGGCCGGCGATGAAGGCTGTGGACCGGCTGACCATCGAGCCGAACAGCGCGACACCGAGCACGCTGCCAGTCTGCCGGGTCGCATTCAGCACCCCGGCCGCGATGCCGCCATGCTGCGGCTCGGCGCTGCCGAGCAATGTCGACGTCAACGGCGGCACCAGAAGGCCGAGGCCGGCGCTCATCGCGAGCAGTTGCAGGCAGATCGCGGGGTAGCTGGTGCCCGGGCCTATCAACAGCAGGCCTGCACATCCGGCGGCCGAGGTCGCGGCGCCGAGCGCGATTGCCCGCGGCGCGCCGATCCGCTCCGCAACATGCGGCGCGATCAAATTGGCGGGCAGCACGGCGCCGAGCATCGGCACGAACGCCAGACCGGTTGCGAACGCCGACAGGCCGTTGACCTGCTGGAAGTAGAGGCTGAGCACGAAGATCAGCCCGTAGAACGCGATGTTGACCAGCAGGCCGACCAGCGAGGTCAGGGCAAACATCCTCCGGCGGAACAGCGAGAGCGGCAGCATCGGCTGCGCCGCGCTAGCCTCACGCCAGACGAACAGCACGGAGAAGACAGTGGCGAGAACAAAGCCTGCAACCACGAACGGGCTGCCCCAGCCAAGCGCGCCGCCCTCGATCAGCGCGCCGGCCAGCGTGCCGAGCGCGGCGATGGCCGCAAGCTGGCCCGGCAGATCGAGCCGGTGCTGCTGATGGCGCGTGGTTTCACCGGCAAAGCGCCAGGCGAGCCACAACCCCGCAAGGCCGATCGGCAAATTGACCAGGAAGATCGCGCGCCAGCCGACCAGTATGATCAGCGCGCCGCCGACGAACGGACCGGCGGTCAACGCAAGGCTCGCGCCCGCGGCCCAGACGGCGACCGCGCGTCCCCGCGCCTTCTCATCCGCATAGGCGTGGCGGAGCAGCGCGAGCGAGTTCGGCACCAGAATCGCCGCGGCCAGTCCCTGCACGCAGCGCGCGGCGATCAGCGTCACGGCGTCGGGCGCGACTGCGCAGGCAACCGATGACGCGGTGAAGATCGCAAAGCCCGCCATGAAGACGCGTTTGGCGCCGATCCGGTCGCCAAGCGCGCCGGCGGTCAGGATGAAGGCGGCAAAGGCGATGGTGTAGGCGCTAACCACCCATTGCAGCTCGGCAACGCCCCCGCCGAGCGAGCCGCCGATGGCATTGAGCGCCGTGTTGACGATGGTGACGTCGAGCTGCACGACGCCGTAACCGAGACTCATCGCGGCGAGCGTCAACGTTGCCGCAAGGCCGGTCGACTGCCGATGGGACGCTGCGCTCCCGTCCGGCATGCGCCGGACGTTCAGGGATGTCTGCTGCATGGTCTTGTCCTCGCTCTGGGCAACCAATGCGAGAGATAGGCCTTCGTTTCGACGCAATACTTCGTCACCGATCGAAGTGTGCTGTCGTCATGCCGGCCGGCCCGTGCGGCTGCGGCCATCTTGCGCGGCGTTTTGCCTCAATAGACCTACGGACCGGGTCTTGCGCGGCTCATCCGGGCCCGAGCGGCGGTCTGCAGCCGGACCACGCGCATGTGCACGGCGACTTCACGCTTTGGTAAACGCCGCGGCCGCGCTCCGGCGTCCCCGTGCTGATGCATATCGTCCATTCGCTTCGCGCCGACTGCCCGGCGCCGGTGCCGAGACGGCGGCAAAATCGGCAAAAATGCGGATGAAATCGCCGGGAACGGCCGCAGAACGGCGGAACATGCCGCGTCCCCGCCGCGACGGACGGATACGAGCGACTCACATTCCGCAGAGCGAGACCATATGTAGCCAATATGACAATGACGCTGAACGTGAGCCGAAGGTTGGCTTGTCAAGGGCTGCACAACGCATCGGTTTTGCCTTATGGGTCATCGCGTACGGTGCGTTTGCCCCGTTACCCGTCGCTATCCGTGACCGGGTCCCACTGAAATTGTCCCTGCCGGGAGGATGAATGCTTCGGCTGCTGACCACGCTTGGGCGTGGCTTCAAGGAAAAGATCGGCTGGAAACGGCTCGGGATCGCTGCGAGCGTGCTCATCATCGCGTTCGCAATCACGACGCTGGTCCACACCCTGAAGGGCGTCGATACCGGTATCATCCTCACCGCGCTGACCGACATCGCACCGCACCGGATCGCGCTGGCGGCGCTCTGCGTGGTCGGGGCGTTCTGCACCCTGACGTTCTATGACTTCTTCGCGCTGCGCACGATCGGCAAGACCCACGTCCCCTACCGCATCGCAGCGCTGTCGAGCTTCACGAGCTACACGATCGGCCACAATATCGGCGCCACCGTCTTTACCGGCGGCGCGATCCGCTTCCGGATCTATTCCGATTACGGCCTGTCCGCGATCGACGTCGCCAAGATCTGCTTTCTGTCGGGCCTGACGTTCTGGCTCGGCAATCTGTTCGTGCTCGGCTTCGGCATGGCCTGGCACCCCGCGGCGGCATCGGCAATGGACCTGCTGCCGCCGGCAATGAACCGCCTGATCGCGCTCGGCTGCCTTGCCGGCATCGGCGCCTATTTCGTCTGGCTCCTGACCGGCGAGAAGCGCCGCGAGCTCGGCCAGAACGGCTGGAAGGTGGTGCTGCCCTCCGCCAGGCTGACGCTGCTGCAGATCATCATCGGCGTGGTCGATCTCGGCTTCTGTGCGCTTGCGATGTACCTGTTGATGCCGACCGAGCCGCATATCGACTTCGTCTCGCTCGCCGTCGTGTTCATCCTGGCGACCCTGCTCGGCTTCGCCAGCCATGCCCCCGGCTCGATCGGCGTGTTCGACGCCGCAATGCTGGTGGCGCTGCCGGAGTTCAGCAAGGAACAATTGCTGGCAACGCTGGTGGTGTTCCGTATCCTCTATTTCCTGATTCCGTTCGGGATTTCGATCTCGATCATGGGCATGCGCGAGCTTTGGCTCAACGTGGTGAAGCCCTGGCAAGAACGAAAGCGACTGAGCCAAGCCTGCACGGCTTCGGCGACCGTGCGGCAACCGATCGAAAGCCGGCAGCAGCAGATCAGGCGGCTGAGACGGTAACAGCGACGTTATCGGCCCCAGGTCCCAGCTCTCGGTCCCAGCTCTTCGATGCCGGTATTTCGATCCCCGCACCCGCTTCTCTTATTTTCGCCGTACCGCTCACGTCAAACCGCGCCATGATTGGCTCTCTGGTTCGATTTTCGTTTCGTGTGACGGTCTGCAGCGTGCTGCTCGGCAGCGCACTGCTGGCGGTATTCGCATCAGCCGCCGACGCGCAGGACAGTCAGTTGCAGATCTCCTGGGAGGTCCGCAACCGCTTCCGCCTGTTCCGCGAGGAGCGCGACTTCCGCCTCCATGTCGAAAGCGGGCTTGGCCGCAGCGTGCTGGCCACGGAACAGGCGCTGGAACTGCAAAGCGATGGCCGCGGCTGGGCGCGCAACATGGTCAACCGGCTCTGCATCGACCTGCAGGGCCGCGTCAGCGAGCCCTGCACCCGCGACAACGTCAAGGAAAGCTACCTGACGCCGATCGATCACCCGATCGTGGTTCGCCTCACCGGCCCGGTTCCGGTCGGTGCGACCTGCGCCTGGTCGTTTGACGACGGCGACGGGCCGCAATCCTCGACCTTCGATTGCGCCGAGCCGGTCAATCTGCGCGTCCGTTACGGCCGCACCACGGTCGCGACCGTCGATGTCGCAAGCGGCGCGGACGCCAACCAGCGCCTGACGACGCAGATCGCGGTGCGCGATCTGCTGATTGCGGGCCTCGGCGACAGCATCGCATCCGGCGAAGGCAATCCCGACCGCGCGATTGCGCTCTCCGACGAGGGCTTCTGCTTCCGATCCTATCTCGGCGGCGCGCAGTATTACCGGCCGAGCCGCGCCGGCTACAAGGGCGGCCGCGCCTGCGAGGCGCCGGACACCCTGACCAACTGGCAGCGCCAGAGCGCACTGTGGCTCAACTCGGCCTGTCACCGCTCGCTGTACAGCTACCAGACCCGCACCGCCCTTGCGCTTGCCGTGCAATATCCGCACATCGCGGTGACCTATCTGCCGCTGGCCTGCACCGGCGCCACCATCGCCGACGGCCTGCTCGGCTCGCAGCAGGCGCGGGAATGCCTGCCGACCAAGACCGCCAACACCTGCTCGGGCACCGTCAACGGCCAGATTGCGGAGCTGCGCACGGCGCTGGCGGCCGCCAAGCGCCGGCAGCCGGAGCGCACGCTCGACCTCATCTTGCTCTCGGTCGGCGCCAACGACATCTACTTCTCCGGCCTCGTCGCCAACGTGATCGTCGACACCCCGACCGAGCGCACGCTGTTCAGCCGCGGCGGCTCGATGGCCAGCGTCGACGATGCCCGTTCGGCGCTGGCGCGCGACCTGCCGGCCGATTTCGCCAAGCTGCGCGATGCGCTGAAGCCTCTGGTCGGCGGCGACCTCTCGCACGTCGTCTATACGGCCTACGCCAATCCGGCGCTGGCCAATGGCGGCGCACCCTGCCCCGGCGGCCGCGCCGGCTTCGAGATCCATCCCTCGTTCAACGCCGATCCCAAGCGGCTCGCGTCGGTCTCGGGCTTCGTGCAGAACGAGTTCCTGCCGCAGCTCAAGGCGATCGCGCAGTGCCAGTCCGGCATCATCTGCCGCAATCCGCAGGCCGACCGCATGACCTTCGTCGACGCGCATCAGGATGCGTTTGCAAGCCATGGCTTCTGCGCACGCGCGTCGACCGATCCGGAGTTCGACCGCGACTGCTTCGCCGCCAACGGCGACAGCTTCGTGTCCGACATCGTCGCCGCGGCCAACCAGCCGCTCAAATGCGGCCGCAGCGCCGGCGAATATCGCGCCTATCTGCCGCGCGCGCGCTGGATCCGCGACGCCAATGACAGCTATTTCGCGGCGATGACCTATCCGCAAGGCCTGCCGTCCTCGATGCAGCCGACCGACATCCACGACGCGACATGGGGCATTTTGTCAGCGGTGTATGGCGGCGCGGTGCACCCGAGCGCAGAAGGCCATGCGGCGATGGCCGATGCCGCGGTCCCCGCGGCCGCTACGGTGCTGCGATTGAACACCGTCGTGCCTGAGGTGACGTCCGAGCCGGTCGCACCGCTGCCGATTGCGCCCGAGCAGCGCTGAAGTCGTGAGCCGTTCCTGAAACGAACGACCTTCATGAATTCGGCGCAGAACTAAAATTCATTCAATCGCAATTACTTACAGCCCCCACGCAAACTATGGACTAGGGCTGAGTGCGATTGAATCAATTCCAGCGAGCATCCTGCCGATGCAACCCTGGATATCAACTTCCGCGCCCTGCCCCTATTCATTCGACACGCGCCCTGGTCACCTTGCGAGCGACATTTCGAACCGGATGGCGCACCGCACGCCGCCCTCGATGGTTGTCCGCGCGCTCGCTTTGAGGCTGCACACGTATTGGACCCGATCGCCATCAACGTTTGCTTGCGCTTGACGTGCTGCGAGTGGTCAACTTGCTGATCAATACTCCCGTTTGGAGAAGCATGATGTTCAAGCAGATTGCGATAGTGGCAGGTTTGGCACTGGCACTATCCGCCGCGGCGGAGGCCCAGACACCGCGCAAGGGCGGTACCATTCGGATGACGGCGCCCTATGGCTCAAGTTTCACCAGCATGGACATCCATACGACGCAGCGCGCCCAGGACGAGATCTACGCCAAAGCCCTGCATCGTTCGCTCTACATCTGGAATTCCGCCGAAGGCAAGCCGGTGCTGGAACTGGCCAAGGAGGACATCGTCTCCGGCGGAGGTCTGGTCCATACCTTCAAGCTGCGCGACGACGCGTATTTCCATCACGGTCGCAAGATGACGGCCGATGACGTCATCTGGAGCTACAATCGCATCATGGACGGCAGCAAGGCCTATCCCGGCGCGCGTTTTGTCCGCGTGATCGAGGGCGCGGCCGCGGTCGAGAATGGAGCGGCCAAGGAGATATCCGGCCTCAGGAAGATCGACGACTTCACGCTCGAGATGAAGCTGACCGAGAAGGTCGATCCGGGCTTCTACTTCTTCACCGCGCTGACCTCGATCTATCCCGCCGACGAGGCCGCGAAGGAGGGCTTCCTGCAGAAGCCGATCGGTCTCGGCCCCTTCAAATTCGTCGAGCACGTGCCGGGATCGCGCGTCGTGCTTGAGCGGTGGGACAAGTTCTACAAGCCCGGCAAGCCGTACGCCGACAAGCTCATCGTGTCGCTGATGGGCGAAGCCGCGGCGCGCGATGTCGCCTTCCGCAACAAGGAAATCGACACCTCGGTGCTCGGGCCCGCGCAGTATGTCGCCTATCAGGCCGACCCCGATCTCAAGGGCACCATCGTCGAAGTCGCCGAAGTCTTCACGCGTTACATGGGGATGAATCCCGCATTCAAACCGTTCTCCGACAAGCGGGTCCGGCAGGCGATCAACCATGCGATCGATACCGATCTGATCATCAAGAAACTGGTCAAGGGCAAGGCCTATCGCGCCACAAGCTGGCTGCCCCTGACGTCGCCGTTCTACGACAAGACCATGAAGCCCTATGCCTACGATCCTGCGAAGGCGAAGCAGTTGCTCGCGGACGCAGGTTATCCCTCCGGCTTCGAATTCGAATGGACGACCAGCCAGAATGAAAGCTGGGGCCTGCCGATCGTCGAGGCCATTATCCCGATGCTGGACAAAGTCGGCATCAAGGTGAAGGTCAAGCAGGTCGAGACCGCGGTGTTGTCGGAAGTCATTCGCAAGGGCGACTTCCAGGCCTATGTCTATTCCCAGTCGACCGGCCCGGATCCCCAGGCGGCCCTCAAATGCTTCCACTCGGCGACGCCGCAATCAGCCTGCAACTACATGAGCTTCAAGAACGCGGACTTCGACAAGCTGATCGATGAGGCCGGGCAGACCGATGACGCCGCCAAGCGGGGCCAACTGCTGCAGAAGGCCAATGCGCTGCTCTATGACGAAGCGCCGGTCTGGTTCTTCAACTACAACAAGGCGGTCATGGCGGTGCAGCCGTGGCTCAAGGGGATCCAGTTGAACGCCACCGAACTGACCCACCAGAACGTCGAAGACCTCTGGGTCGACGAGACCTCGCCCGCGAAGTGACATGTGCTCTCGCCCTCCCTCCATCGCAGGGACTGATGGAGGGAGGGAGGAAAACGTCCAATGCTCGCCTTCCTGATCCGTCGAATCCTGCAAACCATTCCGACCGTGCTGGCCGTCGTGCTGGTGATCTTTGTGCTGTTCAGCGTCGTTCCGGGCAGCATCGTATCGAGCATGGGCGATGACGGCAGAGGGCCGACGGACCCGCAGGTCGTGGAGCGCATGAAAAAGCAGCTCGGCCTCGACGATCCCGTCTACATCCGCTTCGGCTCCTATATCTCGAGGCTCGCGACAGGCGATTTCGGGACGTCGTTCCGGACGCGCGAGCCCGTCACCACCATGATCGCCAAACGGATGTGGCCGACGCTGCAACTGATATTCGCAGCCATGACGTTTGCAATTGTGGTCGGGGTACCGCTCGGTTTCATCGCGGCGCTGCGGCCGGGCGGCATCGTCGACACGGTCTCGATGGTCGTGGCGGTGTCGGGCCTGTCGATGGCGAAATTCTGGCTCGGGCTGCTGCTGATGTACCTGTTTGCGTTGAAGCTCGGCTGGCTGCCGAGTTTCGGCTATGGCGATGGCGGGCTCAAATATCTGATCCTGCCTGCCGTGACGCTCGGCGTCTCGCCGATGGCGTTGCTGGCACGGACGACGCGCGCCGCGGTTCTCGAGATCATGACCGCGGATTTCGTGCGGACCGCGCGCTCGAAGGGCATGAGCGAGACCCGGGTCGTGAAATGGCATGTGCTGCGCAATGCGCTCGTGATCATTCTCACGACCATTGGCCTGCAATTCGGCGCGTTGATGGGACAGGCGGTCGTGGTCGAGAAATTGTTCTCGTGGCCCGGCATCGGCTCACTGCTCGTCGACAGTGTCCTGCAGCGCGATATTCCCACCGTCCAGGGCTCCATTCTCGTGGTGGTGCTGTTCTTTCTCGCGGTCAATACGTTGATCGACGTGGCCTATGCCGTGATCGATCCGAGGATCAGATACGCATGAGCGCCGGTCGGCTCTCTCACGGCTGCGCGCGATTGAGCGTACCGCCTGTCTCGGCGGAGCTGCCACGATGAAGCTCGGAACCAGTCTCATCGTCGGCGGGGCGCTGTTCGCGCTTGCGGTCTTCGTCGGCCTGTTTGCGCCCTGGCTGGCGCATACCGATCCCGTCATGGATGCCAACCTCTTGAATGCGGAGGAGCCGCCGAGCTGGATCTGGTGGTTCGGCACCGACGCGCAGGGCCGCGACATCTACTCCCGCGTCTTGTACGGTGCGCGCATCTCGCTGACGGTCGGCATCGTCTCGCAGCTCGCCAACAGCGTGATCGGCGTGACACTGGGCCTGACCGCGGGCTATTGGGGCGGCTGGTGGGACGACGTGGTCAACGGGCTGACCAATCTCATGCTCGCAATTCCCTCGCTGATCTTCGCGCTTGCCATCATGGCGGTGCTTGGGCCCGGCCTGACCAGCCTCCTGATCGCGCTCGGGCTGACCAACTGGTCGTTCTCCTGCCGGATCGCACGGGCGTCGGCGCTGTCGCTCAAGAGCCAGGGTTATGTGCAGGCGGCAAAAGTGCTGGGCTACGGCGATCTGCGCATCATGATCACGCAGCTGCTGCCGAACATGCTCGGACCGATCATCGTCATCTCTACGCTGGGCATGGGCGGCGCGATCTTGGCCGAAGCCTCGCTTTCGTTCCTGGGCCTCGGAATCCGCCCGCCCTTTCCAAGCTGGGGCAGCATGCTCTCGGAGGCCCGAGACCAGATCACCACGGCGCCGTGGCTGTCGGTTTTCCCCGGCCTCGCGATTTTCCTGACGGTGCTCGGCCTGAATCTGCTCGGCGATGGCCTGCGTGACATTCTCGATCCACAGTCGCGGAGCCGGCGCACATGACGCCCCCTCCTTTGATCGAAGTCGAGAACCTGCGTATCGACCTCGACAACGGGTCCAGCCGGGTTGCGGCGGTCGAGGGCGTTTCATTCCGCATCGATCGTGGCGAGACATTCGGCCTGGTCGGCGAATCCGGCTGCGGCAAGAGCATCTCGGCGCTCGCCTTGATCGGCCTGTTGCGCCGGCCGCTTTCGATCGGCGCCGGCGCCATCCGATTTGAGGGCCGCGAGATCCAGGGACTTACGGCCGCCGAACAACGCGTGCTGCGCGGCAATCGCATCGCCATGATCTTCCAGGAGCCGATGACGGCGCTCAACCCGGTCTCGCCCGTTGGACGGCAGATCGCGGAGATGTTCGTGCTGCACCAGGGCAAGAGCTGGCGCGAAGCCGACCAGCTGGCTGTCGAGGCGCTGGCCAGCGTCCGCGTCCCCGCGCCCGAGCGACGGGTGAAGGATTACCCACACCAGCTTTCGGGCGGCATGCGTCAGCGGGTGATGATCGCCATCGCACTCGCATGCGGACCGGACCTTCTGATCGCCGACGAGCCGACCACCGCGCTTGACGTGACCGTGCAGGCGGAGATCATCGAGCTGATGCGGAATCTATGTGCCGAGAGAGGCACTGCGATCCTGATGATCAGTCACGATCTCGGCCTGGTCGCCAACCTCTGCCGCCGCGTCGCCGTCATGTATGCCGGCCGCATCGTCGAGGAGCGCGGCTCGGACGATGTCTTCCGTGCATGCGCGCATCCCTACACGCAAGGTCTGGTCGACGCGTTGCCGCGGCTCGGCACGCGTGCGGCACTCGGCCGTAGCAGGCTGAAGGAGATCGCGGGCGTCGTCCCGGCGATTGCGGATTTCCCCGCGGGTTGCCGGTTCAATCCACGTTGCGCGCAAGCGACCGAGATTTGCCGGACCACCGCGCCGGAGATGACACTGCTCGGGGAAGACGGATTTGTCAGGTGCCATCACCATGCATGAACCTGCGCAAGGGTCCGGCGACGATGTCATCCTCAGCGTGGAGGATCTCGCGGTCCATTTTCCGATTGGTGGCGGATTCCAGGGCGGCGGCCGGAGGCTGCTGCGTGCCGTCGACGGCATCGATCTCGAACTGAAGCGCGGTGAATGCCTCGGTCTGGTCGGCGAATCCGGTTGCGGCAAGTCGACGGTCGCGCTTTCGATACTTGGCCTGCTGCCGCCGACGCGCGGCCGCATCGTGCTGGACGGGCAGGTCGTGACCGGGCGGCAATCGATCGATCGAAAGGCATTGGCCCGCATCGTCCAAATGGTGTTTCAGGATCCCTACGCTTCGCTCAATCCCCGCCAGACCGTTCGTCGCACGCTCGAGGCCCCGCTGCGGCTGCATGGCGTGACGGCCAAGAGCGAGATCGACGGACGCGTCGAGGCGATGCTCAAGCATGTGGGCCTCCGGCCCGAGCAGGCCGGCCGCTACCCACATGAATTCTCGGGCGGCCAGCGTCAGCGCATCGGCATCGCTCGCGCGCTGATCCTCAATCCCAGGATTGTCATCTGTGACGAGCCTGTATCGGCGCTGGACGTCTCGATCCGCGCCCAGATCATCAATCTGCTGCTGGAGCTGAAGGAAACGCTTGGTCTCTCCTACATCATGATCAGCCATGACCTCGGCGTCGTCGAGCACATGAGCGACCGGGTCGCCGTCATGTATCTCGGCCGCATCGTGGAGACCGGCGGCTGGCGCGAAATCTTCGAACGACCGGCGCACCCGTATACGCAAACCCTTATCGCCGCGATTCCCGATCCGCTACGCCGCGCACCGCTTGCGACGACAAGGGGCGAGCCTCCCAGTCCGCTCAATCCGCCCGACGGATGTGCGTTCAATCCGCGCTGTCATTATGCCGAGGCGATCTGCTGCCGCGAGCCCGGGCCATCGCTCGAAACGCGCCCCGACGGACACGCGGTCCGGTGCTGGCGAACTGAAGAGATTGCCGGTCGGGCCTTCGCGGACCCTGCCCCAGCCTTCAATCGAGACTGAGAGAGGACCTTACCGCTTCTTCAACGGCTGCGGTGGTGGCGGCGGAGGCGGCTTCACCGCTGCGGCTTGCGCCGGCAGATACTTGGCGACGATCGCGGGATCGAGCTGGGCGATCGCGGTATCCGGCAGCCGGGTCCAGACCTCGTCCTTGCCGAACAGCGAGATGCCGAGATAGCCGCGCATGGTTAGCGTCTGTCCATCGGCGCTCAGCGTCATCTTGGCCTTGTAGATCTTGCCGTCACGAGGATCGAGCACGTTGCCGTTCTCGTACTTCAGGCCATCGCGCTTCATTTCGCGAATAAAGGACAGACCAAGCCACGGCGCGTTCTTGCGGTCGTCAGTGCATTTCGAGCAGACCGGATTCGGCGGATCATCCGGATCGGAGAAAATCTTGGCGATCACGCCCTCGAAGATGCCGTTGTGGTCGATCACCAGGAACCAGCCGTCGGGCTTGCCGTCCACTAGCTTCTGCCAGAGGCCGGCCGCGGATGATGGGTCGGCCGCCCTGGCTGAAAGCGGAGCAGCTAGAGCGAAGGCTGCCGCGATCGCAACGATCAGCCGAAATCTGGACAGCGTATTCCGCATCGTCATCACCTGATCAATCGACAACTCGAATAGCAGCAGACTACGGCCATTTCACGGAGGGTTCCAGTACCCGCACCGCGCAGGTCATGGCCGATGCCTCCGGCATTGGTCGCTATTGGAGTGGAATCAGTTCACTCCAAGCTTTTTCTGCAAACTCGATGACGAGGTTGTGTACTGGAACACCAGCCGCTTGTCCGGATACACGTAGCGGTGGGCCTTCTGCGCCATCAGCGCGCCCTCGTGGAAGCCGGAGAGAATCAACTTCAGCTTGCCCGGATAGGTGTTGATGTCGCCGATCGCGAAGATACCGGAAATATTGGTCTCGAACGCCGCGGTGTCGACCGGTACCAGATTGTTCTCCAGCGCCACGCCCCAGTTCGCGACCGGGCCGAGCTTCATGGTGAGCCCGAAGAACGGCAGCATCGTATCGCAGGTAATGGTCGAAAGCGCGTTGTCGTTGCCCTTCAGCGCCGCGCCGGTGAGCTGGCCATTGGCGCCCTCGAGCCCCGTGACCTGACCGATCTTCAGATCCATCTTGCCGCCGGCGACCAGCGCGCGCATCTGCTCGACGCTGTGCGGCGCTGCGCGGAAATCGTCGCGCCGGTGCAGCAGCGTGATGCGCTTGGCGATCGGATGCAGATTGAGCGTCCAGTCGAGCGCGGAATCGCCGCCGCCGACGATCAAGATGTCCTTGTCGCGGAACTGCTCCATCTTGCGCACGGCATAGAACACCGACGTGCCTTCATAGGCCTCGATGCCGGGTACCGGCGGCCGCTTCGGCTGGAACGAACCGCCGCCAGCCGAGATCACCACGACCTTGCACTCGAATTCGTTGCCGGCGTCGGTCTTCACGCGGAACAAGGGATCGCCGATCTTCTCGATCGACTCGACCATCTCGTTGAGGTGGAAGGTCGGGTTGAACGGCTTGATCTGCTCCAGCAGCTGCTCGGTCAGGCCCTGGCCGGTGACGAAGGGGATGCCGGGAATGTCGTAGATCGGCTTCTCAGGATAGAGCTCGGCGCACTGCCCGCCGATCTTGTCGAGGATGTCGACCAGATGCACCTTCATGTCGAGCAGACCCAGTTCGAACACGGCGAACAGTCCGCAGGGACCCGCGCCAATAATCAGCACATCGGTTTTGATCACTTCGCTCATATCCGCTTCTTTTCAGTTGAAATCGGCTGGACGGCTTTCGCCTGCCCAACCAAGTATGGCCGGATCGGGACATGCATAATAGGGACAGCGGCTGGCGCGGCAACCCCTTGCCGAGCCTGCGCAACTCGGCTGTATGGGCGGGAAACCGACGGAGATCCCCCTCGTGAACGCCCCTGTCCGCGCCGACGATGCGCTGCGCCTGGAAGACTTTCCCTACCGCCTGTCCGACAATGTGCGCTTTGCCGATCTCGACCCGAACGGGCACGTCAACAACGCGGTCTATGCAAGCTATTTTGAAACCGGCCGCGTCACGCTGGTGAAAGACCGCAGTATGGGGCTGATGCCGTCGGGGCTTGGCTGGATCATGGTGCGCCTCGACATCCATTTCCGCGCCGAGTTGCACTGGCCGGGTCAGATCGAGCTCGGGCTCGGTCTCGTCAAGTTCGGACGGACGTCGACCACCTTCGATCAGGTGGTGTTTTCGGAAGGCAGATGCGTGGCGTCGGCGAAGGCGGTCACGGTGATGATCGATGAGGCCACGCGCAGGCCGACGCCGCTGCCGGCGGAGGTCAAGGACAACTTCCGCCGCTGGGTCCGTCGTGGTGTGAACCCGGACGGCGCATAAGGGACCTTAAGCTTGCCGCTCCGGCGTCGACACGACCAATCCGTCGAGGTCGTCGGTTACCTTGATCTGGCAGGACAGCCGCGAGTTCGGACGCACGTCGAAGCCGAAATCCAGCATGTCCTCTTCCATCGGCGACGGCGCGCCGACCTTCTCGCGCCAGGCTTCATCGACATAGACATGGCAGGTTGCACAGGCGCATGCGCCGCCGCATTCGGCTTCAATGCCGGGAATCGCGTTGCGGATCGCGCCTTCCATCACCGTCGCGCCGTTCTCGATATCAATGGAGCGTTTCTCTCCGGAATGGTCGATAAAGTGGATTTTGGCCATGATTGCTCGTGCTGCCGGAATGCGCCGGACGATGGTTGGAAAGGTCCCGGCAGTCGTATAACGGGTCGATCCGCGCTGCGCTAGCGCGGAGACCGAAAACCTGCCGGCCGGCCCGGGCGGGCGCTCAGGCAGCGGCGGCGGGCTGTAGAAGCGTTGTAGGGCTAGGAACGGCGCAGAATCAGCTCGATCGCCGTGCGCGCCTCGGCGATCGCGGCCCCGAGCGCGGCCAGCGGCTGAACCGGATCGGAACCGCCGGTCAGCGCGGTTTCGAGCTGGGTGGCGGCCTCGGCGACGCCGAATGCGCCGATCGCCCGCGCCGATCCTTTCAGGGTGTGGGCATGGATCGCCGCCTCGGGCGGCAAGGCAGCCAGCTCGCCGAGGATCCGGGCGGACTGGGTCGAGAACATGGCCAGGACTTCCCGCTCCAGCCCCCGGTCGCCCAGCGTCATGCGCTGCAGGTGATCGAGGTCGATCGGCCCGTCGCCGGGCGCGAGCGGTGGCGATTGCGTCCATTCAATCCGTTCGAGATGAAGCGGCATGGCCCGTCCCTGTCGTCTCCGCCCGGTCTCGCCGGCGGCGCGTTGGCCAAACCAATCACGAAACTGGTTAACGGATTGTTGTCGGGATGATCGGTAAAACCGCCCCATTCTGGACAATTTCCGGACACAATCGACGCGCTAACGCAGGAATTTCGAGTACCCATAAGGCCTTATGGCGCAAAGCTGTTAACGATGATTAAGAAAGTATTAATCGCAAGCATTTCATTCGCATCGCTCAGCCAATAGGATGTTTGCGGATGTAGCGGACAAGCCGCCGAGGGGGGCGCTTGCCTCCGCTTGTGGGCACCGGCTTCGAGCTTGCGTGGGGACGATCGCAGGCTCGCCGACGCGTAAAATAGTGAGAGGGCTTGGACTGAACATGGCGAACACTCCCAAGAAGGTCAAAGATCCCACCGAAGTCGCGCTTTCTGCCATCCAGGAAGCCCTCAATATCAGCGAACAGGGCGCGGAGAACCGCAGCCCCCTCAACGAAGGCGCCGCGCCGCCGAATCTGCCGCCGCCTGCGCCCGATTTTTCAGCTGCGTTCGATCAGCGTCCGAATGCCGATCGCCCGGCGTTCGAGCCGATCGAGGAGTCGCGCGCCCCGCGCCGCGCTGCCAACGATGATCGCGAGACCATCGGCCAGATGCTGCAGACGTTGCAGGGCGGCCGTTCCGCCGGCAACGCCTTCACGCTGTTCTTCGTCTGCTCCGGCGCCTGGCTGCTCGGCGGCGCGATCCTCACCATCGCGTTCTGGCCCGCGCTGCAGGCTTCGATGGCCCAGGGCACCGGCGTGCTGGTGCTCGCCGGCCTCGCCGCGCTGTTCGCCGTGCCGATCCTCCTGTTCTACTATCTCGCCAGCCTCGCCGCGCACGGTCAGCGCATGCAGATGATCGCGCAATCGATGGCGCAGGTCGCAATGCGATTCTCCGAGCCGGAAAACGCCGCCGCCGATTCCATGGTGACGGTCGGTCAGGCGATCCGCCGCGAGGTCGCGGCGATGGGCGACGGCGTCGAGCGTGCGATCGCGCGCGCCGGCGAACTCGAGACCCTGGTTGCCAACGAAGTGGCGGCGCTGGAACGCGCCTATTCCGACAACGAAGTGCGCATCCGCGCGCTGCTGCAGGACATCGCCCACCAGCGCGACAATCTGGTCGGCCAGGCCGAGCAGGTGCGCAGCGCGATCTCCGGCGTGCAGATCGATCTGCGCCACGACATCGCGCTGATCTCGGACGCGATCGCCTCGCGCGTCGACGAGGTCGCCAAGAGCATCACCGGCGCACTGGAAGAGCGCGGCCAGCACATCACGACGGCGCTGAGCCATGCCGGCGACAACATGATCCTCGCGCTCGGCGAGCGCGGCGGCGACCTGCTCGACCGCCTCGAGGAAGCCAGCGCCGAGACCACCCGCGCGGTGATGGACGCCTCCGAGCGGCTCACCACCAGCCTCAACTTCAAGACCGGCCACGTCCATGACGAGTTCGTCGACCTGGCCGATCGCGTCCACGAGATGCTGAACGAGCGCGTCGACCGCATCACCGGCGAGTTTGAGCAGCGTTCGTCTGCGATCGTCGACGGCATCTCCGACCGCACCGAAGAGGTCCACGACTCCCTGAAGAACTCCGCGGACTCTCTGCTGCTCGAGCTCGAGCTGCGCAGCAATGACCTCGTCAGCAAGATCGACGACGCCGGCAACCGCCTCGCCGGCCAGATCATGACGTCCGGCGACAAGGCGAGCGAGGCGCTCGACGTCACCGTCAATTCGCTGGTCGCCAAGGTGGTGGGCCAGACCGAGACCGCGCACGATTCGCTGTCGCTGCAGATGAGCGCGTTCGACGACCTGGTGAAGAACCACGGCAGCGAGCTCGCCGAGAAATTCGCCCGCGACTCCGGCACGCTCGGCGCGCTGATCACCCGCCACATCTCGGAATTCGACCGCACGGTGAAGACCTTCGGCGGCGATATCGTCGAGCGCATGGGGCAGCGCACCCAGGACATCGCCGACAGCCTGAAGACCTATGTCGACACCTTCGACCATCGCGTCACCACCAATAGCGGCGATATCACCGCCTCGCTCGACCAGCGCCTGCTGCAGTTCGAGACCACGCTCGGCAGCCGCGTCACCAATCTCGACGCCTCGCTGAACGACAAGCTGTCGTCGTTCGACTCCTCGCTCGCCAGCAGGATCGGCTCGTTCGATGGCCGCCTGCAATCGCTGGATGACACGATCGACGGCCGCATGAGGACGCTCGAAGTCACCTTCGAGAGCCGCGCCAAGTCGGTCACCGACACCATCGACGGCCATCTCGGCACGCTCGCGACGCAACTCACCGACGGCGCCACCCAGGCGATCCAGTCGATCGACTCGCGCCTCGGCCTGCTCACCACGACCCTGACCGAGGGCACGGTGCAGGCGATCGCTGCGGTCGACCACCGTATCAACGGCGTCACCGAGACCATCGACAACCACAGCAACCGGCTTGCCGACACCATCAACGGCCACAGCACCCGCCTCGCCGAGACCATCGACGGTCACAGCACTCGCCTCGTCGAGACCATCAGTGGTCACAGCTCGAACCTGACCGACACCATCACCGCGCGCTTTGCCGATATCCGGCAGGGCATCGAGAGCCGCGTCGGCGTCATCGCCGGCGACATCGACACCCGCGTCGCGCAGTTCGAGGACCTGCTGGGCTCGCGCGTCGAGGCCGTCGCCGGCCGCATCGAGAGCAGCGGCCGCCAGGCGAGCGAGGACCTGATGTCCCGCGCCGAATTGTTGTCGTCGAGCATCAAGTCCCATGTCGAGGACGCCGAGCGCTCGCTGACCAACCTCGTGGTCAACACCAGCGAGACGATCCAGACCGGCGCGCGCACCGCGCAGCAGGCGCTGCTCATGGTGTCCTCTGATGTCGGCAACCAGCTCAAGCAAAGCTCGGCCGAGGTCGAGAGCGTGCTGACCGCCGTCGGCACCAGCGCCGCCAATTCGATCCTCACCAGTGCCCGCGACGCGCAGGTCTCACTGGTCTCTGCGTCCGGCGACGTCGCCTCCCAGATCAAGGCGCTGTCGGAGGATGTCGAGCGCACGCTGCAGGCCGCCGGCAGCGCCACCGCAGCCTCGGTGCTGTCGGGCGCCCGCGACGCGCAGACCACGCTGGTCTCGGCCTCGGCCGAGGCCGCCAGCCAGGTCAAGTCGCTCGCCGCCGATGTCGAGCAGTCGCTGTCGATGTCCGGCTCTGCCGCCGCCGAAGCGATCATGACCGGTGCGCGCGAGGCCCAGACCACCCTGATCGCGACCTCGACCGACGTCACAGGCCAGGTGAAGTCGCTCGCTAGCGACGTCGAGCGCTCGCTCTCGATGGCGGGTTCCGCGACCGCGGAAGCCGTCGTCGCCTCCGCCCGCGAGGCCCAGAGCACGCTTGCCGGCGCCTCCACCGAAGCCGCCAATTTGGTCCGCACGCTCGCGGCCGACGTGCAGCACTCGCTCTCGACCGCCGGCACCGCGACCGCGGAAGCCGTCGTCGCCTCCGCCCGCGAGGCCCAGAGCACGCTCGCCGGCGCATCCACCGACGCCACCAATCTGGTCCGCACCCTGTCGGC
>NZ_KE384569.1:0-72960 GCF_000426785.1 Bradyrhizobium sp. th-b2 | reverse complement strand
GGTTCCGCCACAGCGGAAGCCGTCGTCACCTCCGCCCGCGAGGCCCAGAGCACGCTTGCCGGTGCGTCCACCGAGGCCACCAATCTGGTCCGCACGCTGGCGGCCGATATGGAACGCTCGCTCTCGATGGCCGGCTCCGCCACCGCGGAATCGATCACGTCAGGTGCGCGCGAAGCCCAGAGCATGCTGGTCAGCGCATCCGCCGAGTCTGCGACACAGGTGGCGGCGCTTGCCGCCGACATCCAGCGCGCGCTGTCGATGGCCGGCAGCGGCACCGCCGAGGCGCTGACCGCAGGCGCCCGCGAAGCGCAGAACACGCTGGTCAGCGCGGCGACGGACGCCGTCAACCACGTCAAGTCGCTGGCCGTCGATGTCGAGCGCACCCTGACGGCGGTCGGCACCAACACCGCCCAGTCGATCCTGGGCAGCGCCCGCGACGCCCAGAACTCGTTCGTGACAACGTCCAGCGAGGCCGCAAGCCAGATCCGCGCGATCTCCGCCGAGATCGAGCGCTCGCTGACCACGGCCGGCGCGGAGACCGCGCAGACCGTGCTGGGCAGCGCCCGCGAGGCGCAGAGCTCGTTTGCGGCGACCTCGGCCGATGCCGCCGCCCAGATCCGCACGCTCTCGACCGATATCGAGCGCGCGCTGGGTGCGGTCACGGCCAAGACCACCGACAACATCCAGACCTCGGCGCAGAACGCGCAGGCCGCCCTGATCAACATGTCCAACGAGGTCTCGACCAAGGTCAAGACGACCTCCGCCGACATCGAGCGCTCGGTGCTGTCTGCCTCCAGCGCGTTCGGCTCGGCGATGACCGGCAAGACCGACGAGATCGTCACCTATGTGCAGCAGCAGACCGAGCGTCTGTCGCAGATCGTCGACGGCCGCCGCGGCTCGCTGGTCGAGGCGCTGACCGCCAAGACCACGCAGCTTGCGACCGACATGGATCGCGCCACTGCGGATGCGCTGAAGGCGATCGAAACCCGCGGCCTCGCCTTCTCGCAGTCGATGTCGGCGCACGGCGGCGATGTCGCGCGCAACATCACCTCGGCCGGCGACCAGGCGACCGGCGCGGTGGCGAAGTCGCTCAAGGAGCTCGAGCAGGCCTCGCGCGCGGCGATCGATCAGTCGCGCCAGGTCTCGATCTCGGCCGTCACCGAGATGCAGGAGACCAGCAAGATCCTGCGCACCGATACGGTCGCGCTGTTCGAGCGGCTGCGCGAGGGCAACATCCTGCTGCAGGAAGTGTTGACCGGCGCCCACGACAACCTCAACTCGCTGGAGCGCGCGCTGGTGACCCGCGTGGCCGACTTCGTGTCCGCCATGAACGACGTCACCTCGCGCAACGGCGTGGCGACCCAGACGCTGGAAGACCAGCTCACGGTGTTCAACAGCAAGACCGGCAAGGCGCTGGAGGATCTCGGCGCGCTGTCGAGCCAGTTCGAGACCCATGGCAAGGCGCTGATCGACGCGGCTGCCGTGGTCGAGCAGGCCAACCGCTCGACGACGGCCTCCGTCAGCGAGCGCAAGTCGGCGCTGGAATCGCTGGTCACCACCATCGACCTGCGCACCACCGATCTCGACCAGCGGCTGTCGCGCTTCACCGGGCTGCTCGATGAATCGCTGGCCGCGGCCGAGGAGCGCGCGCGCGACATCGCACGCGTGGTGGCGGAGACCGCAGGCGCCGGTTCGGCGGCGATCAGCAAGCAGTTCGAGGCGGTGCGCATGGCGGCCGAGAACGAGCGTCAGCAGACCGTCGATGCCATGAACGACCTCTACCAGCAGAGCAACGCCGAGACCGATGCGATGTTCAAGGACTCGACGGAGAAGTTCTCCGCGATGGTCACGGCGATGAAGCAGATGGCGAGCGAGATGCACAACGAGCTCGAGGCCACCCGCAACGAGCTGCGCCGCGGCGTGCTCGAGATGCCGCAGGAGGCGGCCGAGAACACCGCGCAGATGCGCAAGGTGATCGTCGACCAGATCGAGGCGCTGGCCGAGCTGAACCGCATCGTCGCCCATCATGGCCGCGGGCTCGACGTGGTCAGCACCAACCGCGCCAGCATCCGCCAGGAGGAGCCGGTGATGGCTGCCGCCGGCGGCCGCAGCGACGTCCGGATGCGGGACAATGGCAACAGCGCCGCGACGCTGCCGCCGCCCGATCTCGGCATGGCGAGTTCGCGCCGCACCGAGGCCCCGTCGGTCAGCCCGGCAAGCCCCAACAACAACAACAACGGCGACGGCTGGCTGTCCGACCTGCTCAACCGCAGCGACGCGCCGCCGCCGGCACAGCCGAGCCGCGACGCCCAGCGCCCGCGTCCGCAGCAGCAGCCGGCTGCCAATCCGCTGGAGTCGCTGTCGCTCGACATCGGCCGGCTGATGGACCGCACGCTTGCCTCCGAGATGTGGGATCGCTACCAGCGCGGCGAGAACAAGGCGTTCAGCAAGCGCCTCTACACCCCGGCCGGCCAGAAGGCCTTCGATGAGGTGGCCCGCAAGTACCGCGCCGACCGCGGCTTCAAGCAGACGGTCGACCGCTACATCGCGGAGTTCGAGCGGCTGCTCGACGAAGTCGCCCGCGAAGGCCGCGGCCAGCAGGAGCTGGCTGGCCACCTGACCTCGGAGACCGGGCTGGTCTACACCCTGCTCGCACATGCCGCGGGACGGCTGGGGTAAGCCAGCGAATAGCGAGTGGCGAATAGCGAATGAAAAACGGAGACCGAAAGGTCTCCGTTTTTGCTTGGGGCGGCGGCCGCTGAGTCTCGCTGTGGAAAGGCGCTCCGGTGTTAGCCGGCGTCATTGCGAGGAGCGCAAGCGACGAAGCAATCCACGCAACAGCGAGTCGAGAGATGGATTGCTTCGCTTCGCTCGCAATGACGGGTGTGACAGACTGGAAGGCTACTCGCTACTCGACATTCGCCGATCACGTCACTGCCGCCGTCGCGGTCCGGGCGCTGCGGCCGGAGCCGGCGCAGGCTCGGGTGCGGCGTTGTTGCTGCCGCCGAAGATCACCCGGCTCGGGTTGCGGTCGAAATTGTTCACGGCGCGACTGATGTCGGAGAGCGTGCGGCGGCCGTCGGTAATCAAGGCAGTGGAGCGCTTGTCGAGATCCTCGGCCAGCTCGCGGATCGACTTCACCATCAGGTTCAGCTCGCTGCCGCTGTTGCCGCCGGCGATCGCATTGAGGCCCAGCATCAGGCTGTCGGCCTTGCCCATCACGCCGTCGACCTTGAGCATGACGTTGTCGATCTTCTCGGAATTGCGCGCCAGCGCTTGGGTGAAGACCTCGAGATTCTTCAGCGAATTCTTCACCGACTGCTGATTGTCGGCGACGATGCGGTTGACGTTTTGCAGCGTGGCGCGGATCGCCTCGGTGACGTCCTGCAGCGCATTGGGGTCGGCGGTCAGAACCGGGATGCCGTCCTCGTCGAGCGGCACCGGCGGGGCCGCCTCCTCACCGCCCTTCAGCGAGATTGCAGCGACGCCGGTGAGGCCCTGGAATTCGAGACCGACCAGGGTGTCCTTGCGAAGCGGCGCGTTGTTCTCGATCATCGCCAGCGCGACCACGCGTCGCGGGTTGTCGAGTTTCACCGAGACCACTTCCCCTATCCGGATACCATTGAAATTGACGTTGCCGCCATTGCGCAGGCCCGACGCCGGCCCCTCGAAGATCACCCGCAACGGGCTGCGCTGCTTGGTGGTGTGCAGGCTCTGGAACCACAGCACGAAGCCGAACGCGGCGGCAATTACCGCCAGCGTGAAAGCCCCGATCAAGACGTAGTTCGCCCGCGTTTCCATCAATCACTCCTGAGCTCTCGCGCAGTCAGCCTGCGCTCGAGCCCGTCGAATTCCCTGTTGGCGCATGATCTCGTCCGAAAACCGGTCTCCTCGCTTCGGGATCATGGGCTAGGCCACAACGGCACGGGCGCGCTTGCCGTTGAAATATTGCTGCAGCCATGGATGCTGCGATGCCTTCATGTCGGCGATCGATCCTGCAGCAATGATCTTACCGTTCCCTAGCACGGCGATACGGTCGCACGCGGTGTAAAGACTGTCGAGATCGTGGGTTACCATGAAAACGGTCAGCCCCAAAGTGCGCTGCAGGGTGCGCACCAGCTCGTCGAAATCGCCGGCGCCGATCGGATCGAGGCCCGACGTCGGCTCGTCGAGAAACACCAGTTCAGGATCGAGCGCGAGTGCGCGCGCCAGCGCGACGCGCTTGATCATGCCGCCGGACAACTCCGACGGATAGCGGTCGGCGACCTCGGGCTTCAGCCCGACCATCACCAGTTTTGCCACCATGATCTCGTCGAGCAGCCGCTGCGAGACGCGCAGATATTCGCGCGCCGGAAACTGAATGTTCTGGCGCACCGTAAGCGAGGAGAACAGCGCGCCCTGCTGGAACAAGATGCCCCAGCGCCGCTCGACCGCGCGGCGCTGCGCTGAGCTCGCAGCATCGAGATCGACGCCGAACACTTCGATGCGGCCGGAGACCTTCGGCACCAGGCCGATGATGGTGCGCGTCAGCACCGACTTGCCGGCGCCCGACGGCCCGACGAAGCCGAGAATCTCGCCGCGCTTGACGTCGAGATCGAGGCCGTCGAGCACCCGCGTCTTGCCGAATTGAACGGTAATGTCGCGGACCCGGATGATGGCGTCGATGTCCTGCTCCGCCATGGTCACATCCCGATCGCAGCGAAGAAGATCGCGAACACGCCGTCCATCACGATCACGAAGAAGATCCCTTTCACCACCGAGGCGGTGGTGTGCTGACCGAGCGACTCCGCCGAGCCCTGCACCGCCAGCCCCTCGACGCAGGCGACGATGCCGATCACGGCCGCCATCACCGGCGCCTTGACCATGCCGACGACGAAATGGTCGATCGATATGGCATCACGAAGGCGGAGCAGGAAGGCTTCCGGATCGACGCCGCCATAGAGCCAGGCCACCAGGCCGCCTCCATAGAGCGCGGCCATCGCGCCGAGGAAGGCGAGGATCGGCAGCGCCAGCAACAGCGCCAGCATGCGCGGCAGGATCAGGACCTCGATCGGATCGAAGCCCATGGTGCGCAGCGCGTCGATCTCCTCGCGCATCTTCATCGAGCCGAGTTCGGCGGTATAGGCCGAGCCGGAGCGGCCCGCGACCATGATCGCGACCAGCAGCACACCGATCTCGCGCAGCACCAGCACGCCCAGCATGTCGACGACGAAAATGTCGGCGCCGAACCTGCGGAAATGGAAGATGCCCTGCTGCGAGATGATGCAGCCGATCAGGAAGGTGATCAGCACCACGATCGGCACCGCGCGCCAGCACACCTGCTCGAGATGATGCACGGTCGAGGTCAGGCGGAAGCTGCGCGGATGGATCAGCACATTGCCGGCTGCGGCAATCACCGCGCCGAGCATGTCGATGAGGCCGATGATGGTGCCGCCGACGCCGGCCACGGTGCGGCCGATCTGCTCGAGCATGCCTGATATCGACAGTCGGTCGCTCACGACCTTGGGCGCTGCGCCGACACGGCGGACCTCGTCGACCAGGCTGGAATAGTTGGCGGAGAGGCCCGCGATCTCGGCTTCCGCTGTGGCGTTGCTGAGGCTGCGGCGCAGCCGCTCGATCAGCCAGGCGCCGAACGTATCGAGGCTCGCGACCTGCGACACGTCGATGAAGATGTGCGGCCGGCTGCCGCGCAGCTTCTCGGCGTCGGAGACGATCCGCTCGAGCGCAGGGGCAAAGCGGGCGGTCCAGTTGCCCGCCGCGCACAACGCCAGTCCTTCGCCTTGGGCTATCCGCTCCAGTGTCGGGTCGCCGCTCACCTTTTGCCTACCCCTTGAAGCCGGCTGGCCGCCGCTCACGCTGATCTCCGGCGACTTACCGGATCGGCTTGTCGAATCTGCCACTAACCAGCCATAGTTGGTTGCGCGTCGCAAGCTACGGTTCAGGAAATAGTAGACTTTAAAATGACTTCCACCCCACCCGGAGCGATTTCCCTGACCGCGTGGATCGAGCGCTGGCCGATCGCTAGCAGCTTCACGATCAGCCGCGGCGCCAAGACTGAGGCCGTCGTGGTGGTGGCCGAGGTCAGCCAGGGCGGCCTCATTGGCCGCGGCGAATGCGTGCCCTACCCGCGCTATGGCGAAACACCCGAGGCGACGCTGCAGGCGATCCAGGCGATGCAGGAACCGCTCGCCGGCGGTATGGACCGGATTGCCTTGCAGGCCCGGATGCCCGCCGGAGCCGCCCGCAATGCGCTGGACTGCGCGCTGGCTGACCTCGAGGCCAGGCTCAGCGGTCAGCGTATCTGGAACCTGCTCGGACGGCCGGCGCCGGAGCCCCGCACCACCGCCTATACGATCTCGCTCGGAACGGCGGAGGCGATGGCCGAGGCCACCGCGAAGGCCGCACACCGTGCGCTGCTCAAGATCAAGCTCGGCGGCGATGGCGACGGCGCACGGATCGCCGCCGTGCGCAAGGCGGCGCCGGCATCCGATCTGATCGTCGACGCCAATGAAGCCTGGACCGAGCACAACCTTGCCGCCAATCTCGCGGCCTGTGCCGATGCCGGCGTCACGCTGATCGAGCAGCCGTTGCCGGCGGGTAAGGATGAGGCGCTGGCGCGGATCAAGCGCCCGGTTTTGATCTGCGCCGACGAGAGCGTGCATGACCGCGCCTCGCTTGCGGGCCTGCGCGGCCGCTATGACGCCGTCAACATCAAGCTCGACAAGACCGGCGGGCTGACCGAAGCGCTGGCGATGGCGGATGCCGCAAGCGCGCTCGGCTTCGAGATCATGATCGGCTGCATGGTCGCGACCTCGCTTGCGATGGCGCCGGCGATGCTGATCGCGCAAGGCGCGCGCTTCGTCGATCTCGACGGCCCGCTGCTGCTCGCGCGCGACCGCGACAACGGCCTGCGCTACGAGGGCAGCCTGGTCTATCCGCCCGATGCCGCGCTCTGGGGCTAGAGCATGATCCGGAAAAGTGTGTAGCGGTTTTCCGAAAAGATCATGCTCAAATCAAAGAGCTAGAGCGGGATGACGATTCGAAGAAGAGTCATCCCGCTCTAGTGGATTAGTCGTTTTCGCGACAGCCACATCACCAGCCCGCCCGCTGCCGCCATCGCAGCCATCATGTCGTAGACGCCGAGCCCGATGCGCGCATAGACCAACCCGCTGACGATCGCCGTCGTGCTCGCGACAATGCCGGCGCACGCGGTGAGGTAACCCTGCGCGCGCGCCATCACGTGAGGCGGCACGTGATGCACCATCAGGCCCATGATGCCGACCTGGGTCAGTCCGAAGCTCAGCCCGTGTCCGAGTTGCACTACGGCCAGCACCGCAAGCGGCGGGTCCTGCGCGGTGATCGCCCAGCGCGCCATGGCGCTGGCGGCCGCGATCATCACCAGCACCGCCGACGGCAGCGTGAAGCGCGGCGACAGCGCAAACAGCACGATCTCGGCGATGACGCCGAGCACCCAGAGACAGGCGATGGTCAGGCCGCTGAAACCGGCCTGCTGCCAGGCGATCGATGCGAAGATGTAATAGGCGCCGTGGCTGCCCTGGATCAGCGCCGAGGACACGATGATGGCGAGGAAGGTCGGATTGCGCAGCAGTTTTGGCGCGCCGGCCGCGGGCGCGGCGGCGGCCGCGGGGCGGCCGAGCGGCCGCAAGGTCAGGCCGACCAGCGCGCCGAGCACGGTCACGGCCGTGATGATCCAGATCAGATCGACCTCCGCGACGTAGCGGAGCAAGAACCCGCTGACCAGCGCGCAGACCGCGAAGGCCGCCGACCCCCAGAGCCGCAGCGGCCCGTAGCTGAGACCGAATTGCCTGACGCCGCGCAGCGCATAGGCGTCGGTCAGCGGCACCATCGGCGTCCAGACGCAGCAGGTCAGCGCATAGACCGCGAGCAGCACGAACGGCTGATGCTGGGTGCCGATCACCGCAAAGCCGCACACCGTGGCGAAGCCGGTGGCGATGATCGCGCCGCGCAGCATCTGGCGCCGTTCCGCCACTGCTGTGACTAGCGGCAGCACGGTGAAGCGCGTCACCGGCGGCACCGCCGTGATGATGCCTATCCAGGTGGCGTCGATGCCGATCACCTTCAGCCACACCGTGAAAAACGGCAGGTGAACCCCGGTCATGCCGAACAGCGTGGCATAGAATGCCGCAAGGCTGACAGCGAATCGCCGCGATGCAAGCTTTGCTGCAATGGGGATTTGTGATTCGGAAGACATCAATTCAATTGCGATTCGCGCGATATCGTGATGATCGTTAGCGTAACGCGCAGTGATTTGCGCGAAGAGATTGTGATGGCCGAAGAAGCATTCGCCCTGTCGCCGATATCCGCCCGCGCGGCCCTGCCGAGCGAGGAGGACTATGCCGCGATCAGCGCGGCCTTCATGGAGACCTCGCGGGGCCGCTGGTTCCTCGGCGAATATGCCAAGCGCAACCGCAACGCCGACACAAGCATGGTGCTCGATGCCGTGGCGCGGATCGAGGAAAGCCTCAGCGCGCAGCGGCAGGCGGCCGCGGACGCCATCCGGGACGAGCAGCTGGCAGAGGCGCTGACCGCCCTGCGCGGCGCGATCGAGGCCGCGCAGGCATCCGCCATCACGGCGCTCGACGGGGTCAGCTTCGAGCAAAACCTCGCGCCGGTGCGCAAGGGCGTGCGGGTGATCAGGGAAATCTCGTGGCGGCTGCGCGAGATCGGCAATGACGGCCGGATCTGCGACATCATCGATTCGCAGGCCAGCGCGATCGAGACCGGGGCCGCCCAGGTCTCGATGGACGACGCCAAGGCCGTGCTGGACGCCGCCTTCGCGGCGCTGGCCCGCCGGCTCAGCGAGTTCGACCCGGACAAGGCGGCCACGCCGGCGGCCGAACCTGATGTGGCCGAGGCGCCGATTGCGGAACCGCCTGCAGCCGCGCCCTCGCCGCCACCGGTGGCCGAGAGCGCCGCCGCCGATGCCGTGGCCGCCACATCGCCAGCGCCGCCTCAGGGGGCCGCTGCAACGCCGCCCGCCGAGGCTGCGATGGCCGTCACGCCGCAGCCGAGCGAAGCCTGGATCACGGCCGAGACCGCGCTGGCCGAAGCCGAAGCCGCAGAGCTCGCCCGCCTCGCCAACGAGGCGGCCGCCGACGCCCAGGACGAAGCGATGCTCGATCTCATTGCGATGGAAATGGGCGCGCCCGACCCGATCGACGAAGAGACGATCGCCGAGGAAATGCGCGCCGCCGAGGAGATGCGCGTCGCCGAGGCGATGGCTGCCGAGCCCGAAATGGCTGAACCCGAAATGGCTGCACCATTGGCTCAGGCCGAGTTCGCGGCGGCGCCGGCGCCCGAGCCAAAGGTCGAGGTCAGGGTCGAGCCGCCACCAATGGCCGCAGCGCCGGTTGCCGAAGCCCCGGTCGTGGCACCGCCTCTCCCGCCCGCCGTTGAGGCTGTCGCCGAACCCGCAAAAGAGATATCGCTTGGCTCGACCATCATCGCCAGCGGTCTCCTGAAAAGGCCAAGCGTCGCGGCCAACGATCCGCTCGCGCCGATCCGCCGCATGAGCCAGGCCGAGAGGATCGCGTTCTTCTCATAGGCGCGGCGTATTCGCACCTCGTGCGCGAGCATTTTTCTCACATTGGTCACCCGCGCAGCGTGACCCAACTCACGGACCGCCGATGGCCATGGGTAGTGGTCACGGCTTCAGGTGTTGATTCGGGGCGCGGTCCACTTCGCAAATCGCGGAATTGGACCGCCGCTAACGATATAGACGCCCGCTGAGATCAGGCCGATCGCCCCCCAGTCAAACGGTCCGGGCCATTCGCCGAGGACAGGAATTCCCAATAGCGCCGTCATGGCCGGGCAGAGCGCCGCGAAGGCGGCGCCGCTCGAGGCGCCGAGGATGCTGACGGCTCGTCCATAAAGAAGCAGGGAGATGATCGCGGTGAACACGCCCTGCACCACAGCCTGCAGCGCCACGTCGCCCCACGGTGCTGCCGCGAGTGTTGTTCCAGGCAACAGCGTGAAGACGGGCAGATACAGGATCATGGAGCCGACGGCGGATATGGCCGCGGCATGCAATCCATCCAGACGAGCCTTTCGCAGAGCGACCGTGTAGCAGGCCCACACCAGTGCGGCGCAGAGAAACAGCCCGTGGCCGACATTCTGCAGCGATCCCAACTCACCGCCGGAGCCCCACGCGATGACGAGCACACCCGGAAGGATGAGGGCGAAGCCGATCTTCTTCCCCGTGGTGAACACCTCGTTCAGGAGCGCCGCCGCAAGCAGCGCGACCATCAACGGCATCACACCCGGAAACAGTGCGCCCGCATGCGCTGCCGGAGCGAACAGAAGTCCGGAGTTGGCGAAAAAGACCGGCCCCGCGCCGCCAAGCACAATGGCCGCCAGTCCGAGCCAGCCGAGACGATCGAATGCCAGTCCGTGTTTGACCAGGTAGGGCAACAGCAGCATGCCGGCGACGCCGAAGCGCAACGCCGCGATATCCCAGGGTGTGAGGCTGGTCCGAAGGCCCAGGCGCGCCACGACGATCCAGCCCGACCAAATGCTGACGGCCGCGAGACCGCAAAGCGCACCCTGAAGGTATTGCCTGGCGTCGCGTTCGCTCGACAATGGTACATAACCCTTATAACCTGTATTATGGGTTATGATGGTATCGCAGGCAAGGTCGGGGATGACGGGACCAACCAACCCATTCGACTGGAGCGGAGGTCATCCCGCTTTGGACCTCGTCAACACGCTGGACGAGCGGCCCTCCGACGCACCGATCGAGACTCTGACCGCCTACGGCGCTTTGGTGAGTTTCACTGAGCTGGCCGGGCTTATCCAGCCTTCCGCCGCCAAGCGGTTGCGATCGCTCGGTGGGCCCGCTTGCACGCGCGTCGTGCGGCGCGCTCGCGAATTGAGGGAACACCTGTACACAATCGTTGGCGCAATCCACGATGGGCTGTCCGTTCCGCAGAGCCATCTGGACGCGATTGCCGTGGAAGTCCGCCGGGCGCACGCCGCCAGAGCGTTCACCGCAACCGGAGCATCAAGCGCCATCATATCCGGCTGGAGGTTGCCCACCTCCCCGGAGATACCCGTGCATGCGTGCGCCCTGGCGATCGAGGATCTGCTTCTATCCGCAGACCACGGCCGCATCCACAAGTGTGGCGCGGCCGACTGTGAAGTCTACTTCATCGATACCAGCAAGGCGCACCGGCGGCAGTGGTGCAGCATGAAGAACTGTGGCAACCGCGAGAAGCAGAGGCGCTGGCGCTCGGCGGCAGAATAGATTTCTGCGGAGCGACACGGGAGAGAGCGATAAACCGTCCTCCCCCGCTCCTTCCAAGCCACGCTGGTCTCAGGCGACGAGCTTCGCGAACAGCTCGGCGTCGACATTGCCGCCCGAGAGCACGATGACGACGTTCTTGTCTTTGACGTCGATCCGCCCGGCCAGCAGCGCAGCAAGTCCAACCGCGCCGCCGGGCTCGACCACGAGCTTCAGCTCGCGATAGGCAAAGGCAACGGCGGCGCCAACCTCGTCGTCGGAGACGCTGACGCCATTTGCGAGCAGCTTGCTGTTGATGGCGAAGGTCAGTTCACCCGGCATCATCGCCATCAGCGCATCGCAGATGGTGCGCGCCGCAGCCGGATGCGCCTCGCGGTGCCCGACCTTGAGCGACAGCGCGTGATCATCGTAACCGGCGGGTTCGGCGACGATCACCTGGGACTGCGGGAATTTCGCCTTCACCGCGGTGGCGACGCCGGCGATCAAGCCGCCGCCGGAGGCCGGTGCGACCACGATGTCGGGCACGAGCCCGAGCGCGACCATGTCCTCGGCGATCTCGCGGCCGGCGGTGCCCTGGCCCGCGATCACGAAGGGATCATCATAGGGGCGCACCAAGGTCGCGCCGCGCTTGCTGGCGATGCCGTTGGCGATCGCTTCGCGGTCGTCGCGATCGCGGTCGTAAAGCACGACCTCGGCGCCATAGGATTTGGTCCGCTCGCGCTTGGTGAGCGGCGAGTCCGCAGGCATCACGATGGTCGCCTGCATGTTGAGGATCTTGGCCGCCGCGGCGACACCCTGGGCATGGTTGCCCGAGGAGAACGCGACGACGCCGCCGCTGCGCCTGTCCTGCGGAATCGAGGCGAGCTTGTTGAAGGCGCCGCGGAACTTGAACGATCCGGTCCGCTGCAGCATTTCGGGCTTGAGGAAAATCTGGCTGCCAACGCGGTCGTTGAGAACGGGGAAGGTCAGGAGCGGCGTGCGCACCGCGAACGGCGCGACCACCCTGGCAGCGGCATCGATGTCCGCGGCAGCGACGGGTGGATTGAGAGTGGTGTCCGTCATCCACGATTTGTATCGCGGCGGCAGGCTGGCGGGCAAGACGCTTAAGCGTGAGTTGGCTAGCGTAAGGTGGGATGGGGGGCCGGCAGGGCGGCGAAATGGTGCTCTTCGGCGCCGAATTCGAGCGCTTCCCCCTCGCCGTCGGGTGCCGCGGGGCGGACGTTCATGCAGCGGTCGATGAACACCCGGGCCGACGCCTGCCAGGTGTGGAGCGCGGCGAAATCGACGCAGGCCTGGCGCGAGATGCCGAGCGCCTCCAGGCAGGCGTGGTGCAGATCGTCGTCGAGCACACCGACCGGCGCCGCGCCGATCACGTCGCGGGGACCGGTGACTGGAAAAGCGGCAACCGGGAGGCCGCTCGCCAGCGCCTCGAGCAGCACCAGGCCGAACGTGTCGGTCCGGCTCGGGAACACGAACACATCGGCGGCGGCATAGATTTCCGCCAGTTCCTCGCCGTGGCGGGCGCCGAGGAAGACGGTTTCAGGGTATTTTCGCTCCAGCGTCGCCCGCGCCGGGCCGTCGCCGACCACGATCTTGGTACCGGGCAGATCGAGATCGAGGAACGCCTCAAGATTCTTCTCCACCGCCACCCGGCCGACGCTGAGATAGACCGGCTGCGGCAGGCAGAGATCGACGTCACGCGGATGGAACAGCGCGGTATCGACGCCGCGCGACCACAGCACCACGTTGCGGAAGCCGCGTTGGCGCAACTCTGCCGCCAGCTCAGGGGTCGCCGCCATCACCGCGCGGCTCGGCCTGTGGAACCAGCGCAGCACACGCCACACCCAGGCTTCGGGGACAGGCGTCCGTGCCGAGACGTATTCCGGGAAGCGGGTGTGGAAGCTCGTCGTGAACGGCAAGCCGCGCTTCCGGCAATAGCGGCGAACCGCAAGCCCGATCGGGCCTTCGGTCGCGATATGGATGCTGTCGGGCCTTGCCGCCTCGATCAGGCTGGCGACCTTGGCCTGGTACGGCAGCGCCAGCCTCAGATCGCGATAGCTCGGCATCGCGAAGGTACGGAACTCGTCCGGCGTCAGGAAACTCACCTCGACGCCGAGCGATTTCGCCGCCTGCGCCATCATGGTCAGCGTGCGGACAACCCCGTTGACCTGGGGATGCCACGCATCGGTCGCGACCAGGATATGCGTCATGCAGCGCGTGCCGTCACTCGCGGAACCGGCGCGATCCGGCGCACCGGATCGGTCCAGGTGATGATCTCGAAGCTGCCGTCTTCGTGCTCGGCGAGCGCGGTGCAACTCTCCACCCAGTCGCCGCAATTCATGTAGCGGATGCCGTGCTCGTCATGAATCGTCGCGTAGTGGATGTGGCCGCAGATCACGCCGTCGCAGCCGTGGCGCCGTGCCTCGCCCGCAAGCGTCGCCTCGAACGCGCCGATATAGTTCACCGCCTTCTTGACCTTCAGCTTGGCCCATTGCGACAGCGACCAATACGGCACGCCGAACATCTTGCGGAAGAAGTTGACGAAGCGATTCATTTGGATCGCGAAGTCGTAGGCCTTGTCGCCGAGATGGGCGAGCCAGCGCGCGTTCTGCACCACGAGATCGAAGATGTCGCCGTGGATCACGAGGTAGCGCTTGCCGTCGGCGCCGGTGTGAACGGTGTTCTCCACCACATCGATGCCGCCGAAATGCGTGCCGTAATATTTGCGCAGGAACTCGTCGTGGTTGCCCGGGACGTAGATCACCTTGGCGCCCTTGCGCGCCTTGCGCAGCATCTTCTGCACGAAATCGTTGTGGGTCTGCGGCCAGTACCAGTTCGACTTCAGCGCCCAGCCGTCGACGATATCACCAACGAGGTAGATCGTGTCGGCATCGTGAGAGCGGAGGAAGTCCAGCAGGCGGTCGGCTTGCGAACCGCGGGCTCCGAGATGGACATCGGAGATAAACAAAGTGCGAAAGTGCCGCTCGGGACTTTCTTCACTCAAGGAGTCACTTCCCATGCCTGTGCACCTAACAGATTCCTGTGACAAGGCGATGACGACCCCCGTGACCCAAGGCCTCACTAACAGTTAACGAGAATCAGCCGCACGCCCCTTCCCTGCGGATAACAGCGGCGTGCGACAATCTGGCGACATGGACGGTCGCGGCTGCGCGGAACAGGCGGTGTGTTGCCCGCATATCGCGGCGAAACAAGGCGCGCAGAGGACTGCGTAGCCCGGATGGAGCGAAGCGCAATCCGGGTCCTGCATCCGCGGATAATCCGCTCCGGGATTTCGCTTCGCTCCATCCGGGCTACAAGATTGATCCGCGCTACGCCGGCTCAGTAATATTTGTGGAAGTGATGCACCGGCCCGTGGCCGTGTCCGACGGCGAAGCGATCGGCGGCGGCGATCGCGTCCGTGATCCAGGCCTTGGCGTTGCGCACCGCGGCCTCCATCGCTTCGCCCTTCGCAAGCCCCGCTGCGATCGCCGACGACAGCGAGCAGCCGGTGCCATGGGTGTTTGATGTGGCGATGCGCGGCGCCGCCAGCGCGATGCTGCGCTCGCCGTCGATCAGATAGTCGATGCTCTCGGCGCCGTGCCCGTGACCGCCCTTGACCAGCACCGCGCGGCATCCCATCGCCAGCAATTGCCTGCCCTGCCGCGCGACGTCGGCCTCGCTGGAGGCAACCGGCTGGTTCAGCAGCGCCGCCGCTTCCGGCAGATTCGGCGTGATCAGCGATGCCACCGGAAACAGCATGGTCTTCAGCGCATCGACGGCCTCGGCCGCGAGCAGCCGATCGCCCGAGGTTGCGACCATCACCGGATCGAGCACAATGTGGCGCGGTGCCCAGCGCTTCAGCCCTTCGGCAATCGCAGCGATTGTCTCGGCCTGCGCCACCATGCCGATCTTGACCGCGCCGACGTCGAGGTCGGAAAACACCGCATCGATCTGGGCCGTGACGAACGCCGCAGGCACCGGATGGATGCCGCTGACGCCCCTGGTGTTCTGCGCGGTCAGCGCCGTGATCGCGGAGGCCCCGAAAACCCCGAGCGCGGCAAAGCTCTTGAGGTCGGCCTGGATGCCCGCCCCGCCCGAGGAATCCGAGCCGGCAATGGTGAGCGCGACCGGCGTCATCTCGCAGCACCGGCGGTTGATACGAATGAGACCGTTACGATCAAGACCATGGCCTGTCCTAGCCCGGCCGCCCATCGGCAGCAAGTTCGCCTGACTTTACCGCGAGTTGGCCTTGAGTTGGCCTTGCCTTGGCGGCCCGTTTTGGGCCTATAGTCGCGAAAATCCCCCGGAGACGACTTTGATGGTTCCTTTCTTCGTCCAGATCAAATGCAAGCTCGGCCAGTCCTACACCGTCGCCAACGCGCTGGCGGAAGCCGAGATTGCCTCCGAGATCTACTCCACCGCGGGCAATTACGATCTGCTGGTCAAGTTCTACGTCGACCACGACACCGACATCGGCCATTTCATCAACGAGAAGGTTCAGGTGATCCCGGGCATCCAAGACACCCTCACCATCATCACCTTCAAGGCGTTCGGCGCGAAGTAGACTTCGACTCCACTTTCGTCATGGCCGGGCAGATTCGCGAAGCGGGTCTTCCCGCTAAATCTCCCGGGCATGACCAAGCCAGGTGAAAGCGCCTGACGACATGGATCACGCTCTGAGCAAACCTCTCAGGAATCCTTCGCGGGCTTCTTCACCGGTTTCGGCGGTCCCTCGACCGGCGGCAGCGACTTGATGTATTCGGCGATTGCGTCGCGATCGTTCGGCGAGAGCTGCGAGGTGTTGCGGATCACGCGCACCATCGATCCGCCGGCGCTATCGCCGTCCGGCGTCTGCCCGCTCTCGAGGAAATAGGCGACATCCTTCGCGCTCCAGTCCGAGAGCCCCCTCGGCGTGATGTTGGGCACCCAGCCCTCGCCCTCCGGATTCGGGCCGCCGGCGAAGCGTTGCGCGCTGATGATGCCGCCGAGGAAATTCCGCGGGCTGTGGCACTCGGCGCAATGGCCAAAGCTGTTGACCAGATAGGCGCCGCGATACCACTGCGCCGAACGGCTGGGGTCCGCGATGAACGGCTGGCCGTTCATGAACAGGAATTTCCAGACGCCGACATTGCGCCTGATGTTGAAGGGAAACGGCAAGTCGTGACCGCGCACCTTGCCGGCAACCGGCGGCAGGGTCTTCAGATAGGCAAACAGGTCACGCACGTCATTGAGCTTGGCGTATTGATAGGACGTGTAGGGAAACGCCGGGAAATAGTGCGTTCCCGACGGCGAGGTGCCTTTCATGACCGCGGTGACGAAATCGGCCTCGCTCCAGCGGCCGATGCCGTCGTTCGGATCGGGCGAGATGTTCGGCGCATAGAAGGTGCCGAACGGCGACGGTATCGCAAGGCCGCCACCGAGCCTGGTGCGGTCGTCCTGCTTCGGCACGGCGTGGCAGGAGGAACATCCCCCCGCATTGAACGTTGTGAGGCCGTTGGCCAGGTTGGGCTGGTAGGCGGGCAGCGCGCTTGCGGCAACGGTCGCGGGGATCGTCAGCCACCAGAACACGCCGAAGCCGATTAAGCCGGCCAGGACGGCCAGGAGAAGAATTCGTCGCAACATTCACCGATCCGTCATTGGTCGCTTCAGCGTCTCAACCAGTATGATGGCAACCCGTCGCACAAGCTCGCATCAAATTTGCCGCAGTCACGATCAATTTGGGAATAAATCCGAAAAGCCGCTGTTTGAAGACTGCAACCATCGTGTGACGTCAAAGGGGAGAGAACCATGTCCAACAAGACCTTGCTTGCCGCACTCACGCTCGGCGCTGCCATCGCCCTCGCCGGCCCGGCCTTTGCCGAAAAGCTGACAGCGAAGCTGGATGGCAAGGCGGAAGTGCCGGCAACCACCACTGCCGGCACCGGCACCGCCGATATCGACTACGACGCCGCGAGCAAGAAGCTCAGCTGGAAGCTGACCTATTCCGGTCTCTCGGGCCCCGCCACTGCCGCGCACTTCCACGGCCCCGCCGAGGCCGGCAAGAATGCCGGCGTCGCGGTCGCGATCCCGAACGCGACGTCGAGCCCGGTCGAAGGCAGCGCAACACTGACCGACGCGCAGGCCGCCGATCTCCTCGCCGGCAAGTACTATGTCAACGTCCACACCGCGGCCAACCCGGGCGGCGAGATCCGCGGCCAGGTCACCAAGTAGTCTCTGACGAAGTAACACCAACAAGAAACGGCCGGCACAAAAAAGGGCGGACGCCTCAAAGCGTCCGCCCTTTTGATTGACCGAACGACGATCAGCCCTTCTTGAGGCGATAGGTCTCGTGGCAGCCGCCGCACTGCTTGAACAGCGCCGGCATTTCCGCCTTCAGCGTGTCGAGATCCTTGACCTTGCCTTTGGTGTCGGCGACGACCTTGGTGAAGCTCGCAATGTGGGATTCGAATCCGGCCTTGTCTTCCCAGATCTTCGGCGAGGCGGAGTAGTCGCCCTCCGGCTTGAGACCCTTGGTGCTCTCAGGGAACAGCGTCGGAAGCTTCTTGGCGGTGTCTTCGAACCTCGCCAGCGCGGCATCGACGGTTGCCTGGTCGTAGGGCTTCTCGCCCTTGATCATCGCCGCGATCGCGCCGGCGTTTTTGCCGGTTTCCTTCATCTGGGCCTGGGTCTTGTTGACCTGGTCCTGCTGGGCCACGACCGCACCCGCACTTAACGCAAGCACCGCAGCAACGACGACAATCCGCTTCATCGGCAAAACCCCTCAATCCTGCTCTGTCCCGGTCCGCGGTGTGCGGCCGGCCTGGTTTGCAAACACCGCAGGCGGAATCCTCATTCCGCCTGCGACAATTTATCAGAGATTATGCCGGCGCTGCGCCTCGCGGATCGCGATCCAGACCCGCTCCGGCGTGGCCGGCATGTCGATGTGGTCGATTGCGTATTCGCGATGCAGCCCCTCGACGATCGCGTTGACGACCGCCGGGCACGAGCCGATCGCGCCGGCCTCGCCTGCGCCCTTCACGCCGAGCGGATTGGTCGTGCAGGGCACGTTATGGGTCTCGAACACGAAGGACGGACCGTCGGAGGCGCGCGGCAGCGCATAATCCATGAACGTGCCGGTGACGAGCTGACCGTCGGCCGGGCTGTAGACCGCCTGCTCCATCAGCGCCTGCCCGATGCCCTGCATCGCGCCGCCATGAACCTGGCCCGCAAGCATCAGCGGATTGAGCGTGACACCGAAATCGTCGACGATGACATAGCTGACAATCTTGATGATGCCGGTGGCCGGATCGATCTCGACCTCGGCGAGATGGGTGCCGTTCGGATAGGTGCCGTCGGCGCTGGCAAACGTCGCGCTGGCGTTCATCTTCGAGGAATCGCCGCCGGGACGCCTGGCGAGATCGGCAAAGCTGACCGAGCGGTCGGTGCCGGCGATGCGAATGCGGCCATCAGCAATCTCGAGGTCGCCGGTGCCGGCTTCCAGCGCCTGCGCCGCGAGCTCCTTCAGCTTGTTGCCGAGGTCGTGCGTCGCCCGTTGCACGCTGACGCCGCCCGACGGGATCGATGCCGAGCCGCCGGTACCGAGGCCAGTCGCGATCTTGTCGGTGTCGCCCTGCAGCACGTGGACGCGCTCGGGCGGCACGCCGAACTGCTCGGCGACGATCTGCGCATAGGCGGTCTGGTGACCCTGCCCGCTCGACTGCGTGCCGATCAGGATCGAGATATCGCCGTTGGGATCGAGCGTCACATTGGCGGTCTCCTCGCCCATGGTGCCGCAGACCTCGACATAGCTCGCCATGCCGATGCCGCGCACGAGGCCGTCCTTCTTCGCTGCCTTGGCGCGCTTCGGAAACTCCTTCCAGTTGGCAATCTCCATCGCGCGCTTCATGTGTGCGACGAAGTCGCCGGAGTCGTACACCTTGCCGGTCGCGGTCGTGTAGGGCAACGACTTCGGCGGAATGAAATTCTTCCGCCTGATGGCGTCAGGCGTCATGCCGAGTTTTCGCGCGGCCGCATCGACCAGCCGTTCGATGACGTAGGCGGCTTCCGGGCGGCCGGCGCCGCGATAGGCATCGACCGGCACCGTGTTGGTGAACACGGTGCGGACCCGGCAGTGGAAGGCCTGGATGTCATAGAGGCCCGGCAGCATGCCGGCGCCACCATGCGGGATGTAGGGTGCAAAGGTCGAGAGATAGGCGCCCATGTCGCCCATCAGGTCGACATCCATGCCGAGGAATTTGCCGTCCTCGGCGAGCGCCATCTTCGCGGTGGTGAGATTGTCGCGGCCCTGCGCGTCGCCCATGAAATGGTCGGAGCGCTCGGCGGTCCATTTGATGGTCTTCTTGAGCTGGCGGGCGGCGACCGAGATCAGCGCATATTCGCGGTAGGGAAACAGTTTGGTGCCGAAGCCGCCGCCGACATCGGGGCAGATCACCCGCATGTTTTCCTTCGGCATCTTCAGGATCATGTCGCAGAGGATCTCGCGCAGGCGATGGCTGCCCTGGCTGCCAATCGTCAGCGTCAGATGATCCTTCCTGGCGTCGTATTCGGCGACAGCGGCGCGCGTCTCCATGAAATTGGTGATGACGCGCGGATTGACGATGGTGATCTCGGCCACCGCATGCGCCTTGGCGAAAGCATCTTCCGCAGCCTTCTTGTCGCCGATCGAGACATCGAACAGCACATTGCCGGGCTTGTCCGGCCACACCTGCGGCGCGCCCTTCTTCACCGCGTTGACGAGCCCAGCCACCGCCGGTAGCGGCGTCCACTTGACGTCGATCGCCTCGATCGCGTCACGCGCATGATCGACGGTATCGGCGACCACAAAGGCTATGGCGTCGCCGACATGCCGCACTTCGTCCTTCGCCAGGATCGGATAAGGCGGCGCGGTGAACGGATCGGTTTCGAGATTGAACAGGCACGGCAGGCCGCCGAGATCGGCGACATCGGCTGCGGTCAGGATCAGCGCCACGCCGGGCATGCCGCGGGCCTTGCCGGCATCGATCGTGTAGGTCGCGTGCGCATGCGGCGAGCGCAGCATCAGCGCATGCAATGCGGGAGACGGAGCGACGTCGTCGGTGTAGCGGCCCTTGCCGCGAATCAGAGCGTCATCCTCCTTGCGCCGCACACTTTGTCCGACGCCGAACTTGATGGGAGCTGCCATCGTCTCTCCAATTGCCTTGGTTGTTTGCATGCATATTGGCGTGGATGTCAGCGAAGCGCAAACCGCTTTCCGCCGCACGCAGCGCGATCACACAACCCGCACCTATGCATTTGATTTGACAACGCAAAACCAGTGCGTTTTGGAGCGAAGCGGGATACCGAGCCTCTCCATCGGAACGAGGCTCCAAACCATGAGATGCAGAATCTCTCGCGATGGCCGTGGCGAAAACTTCTGATGATGGAGAATCCGACCTGACAAATTTGTCGGAGCAGCGGGATAGAAACGACTGCCAACGCAACCTGAACTTAACCGCGACAAGAGTTTCATCCAGATTGGGTTTCTTCCGCACACTTGGTGCCGGTTGCAGGATTCACAAAAACTACACCAAAGAACCGGAAGAACCCCAGGTTGTGACCGCCGTCGCTGCAAGATTGTCGCGCGATATGCTAACGAGTTTGCCGCGTAATTGTAGTTTGGCATTTTGGTTGGGGACCGATGGCCGCTCGCAAATTGTCGCAAGGGCAGGCCCCCACGCGGATAGCGCGTCGGCGTTGGCACGAAGAGCGGTCGTTGCGGTGTGCCATCAGGTTGGCCCGCATGGGCTACTGGGAAGCGGAGAGTCCCGCCGCGACCGATTTCTGGATATCGCCTGAGCTCGCTGCCTTCTACGAATTCGAGACGGCCGACGGCTTCATCCCCATCGCCACGGTGCGCGAGCGCTATTTGCCTGAAAGCCGGAAGGTTCTGGAGGCGCATTACGCGGCCTGCTGGGCGGAGGGGCAGCCCTATGCGGTGCAGACGACGCTCCTCAGACCCGATGGCCGCCTGCTCGACTGCGTGGTGCATGGCGAGCCGGAGTTCGACGCGCACGGTCAGGTCCGGCGCGTATCCGGCATTGTCCGCGACGTCACGGAGGGGACTTCCGCGCTGCGGCGCCTGGCGGAGAGCGAGCAACGGCTGGCCGATTTCGTCAGCACTGCCTCGGACTGGTGCTGGGAGAGCGACGCCGCCCATCGGCTGCTGCCCTATCCCAAGTCGCTTGCCGGCAATGCGGCCTTCCAGACGGTGGCCGCTGGCAGGAAGGCACGCTGGGAACTGGCTTATGCGCCCGAAGACGCGGAGGCCATGGCGCGGCACCGGGCCGACATGGAGGCCCACCGCCCTTTTCGCGACTTCACCTATACGCTGATCGGCCAGGACGGATCGCGCGTCAGCATCTGCACCAGCGGCAAGCCCATCTTCGCCGATGACGGCAGCTTTCTCGGCTATCGCGGCACGTCCAGCGACATCACCCAGCTCAGGGCGGCCAAGGCGCTGCTCGACCAGCGCACGCGGGCGCTGGAGGAAGCCCACCGGCTCGGCAAGATCGGCACCTGGAGCTACCGGCTGGACATCGGCCGCACGGTCTGGGCGCCCGAGCTCTACCAGCTTCTCGGCTTCGAGCCCGACGCGTTCGAGCCGACCATTGAGAACATGAGGCCCTATTTCCTGGACGGCGACGCCGACCGCTTCCGGGAGGTGCAGAAACGGGTCCTGCGCAGCCGCAGGACCGAGGCCACCGACCTGCGCATGTTGCACGCGGACGGCACGGCTCGCGATCTTGCGGTGATCTGCAAGGCCGAGGTCGCCCACGACAAGGTCATCGGCATCATCGGCACCGTGCAGGACGTCACCGAGCGCAAGGAGGCCGAGCGCCAGCTCGAGCAGCTCGCCTACACCGACCCCTTGACCGGCCTTGCCAATCGCGCGCTGTTCAAGCGCCGGCTCGCCGACTTGATCGAGGGCTGCGCCCTGGAAGGCCGGAGCGGCGCGCTGCTGCTCATCGACCTCGATCGCTTCAAGGAGGTCAACGACTCCCTCGGCCATGCCGCCGGCGACGAATTGCTGATCCGGGTGGCGGCTGTGTTGCGGCAGGACCTGGGGCCGCGCGCCTTCATCGCCCGGCTCGGCGGCGACGAATTCGCCGTGCTGGCGGAGGGATGCGGCATGTCCGACGCCGCGCTGACCGGGCTTGCCGATCGCCTCATCGCCAAGCTGTCCGGCCCCGTCGATCTCACCGAGGGCGAGGCGTTCGTCGGCGCCACCATCGGCATCGCCCGCCTGCCGGAGCATGGGGCAGCGGCAGAGAGCGCCGTGCGCAACGCGGACCTGGCGCTGTACATGGCCAAGGAGGCCGGGCGCGGCCGGGCGCAACTGTTCGAGCCGGTCCATGCGCAGGCGGTCGATCAAAGGCTAGATCTCGGCCGGCATCTGCGCCGCGCCGTGGAGGCCGGCGCCCTCGAGGCCCATTACCAGCCGCAGGTGGACCTGAGGACCGGCCGCGTCACCGGCTTCGAGGCGCTGCTGCGCTGGACCCATCCCGAGCGCGGGCCAATCTCGCCGACGGAGTTCATCCCCATCGCCGAAAGCTCCGGGCTGATCGTCGATCTCGGCCTGTGGGTGCTGCGCGAGGCCTGCCGGCAGGGCCGCACCTGGCTGGATGCCGGGCTGCCGCCGCGCTGCGTCTCGGTCAATGTCTCGCCGGCCCAGATCTGGAACGTGGATTTCGAGACGGCAGTCTCGGCCGTGCTGGCGGAGACCGGCTTTCCGGCGGAGCTGCTCTGCCTGGAGCTCACCGAAAGCCTGTTCGTGGATCATACCGAGCAGCGGATCAGTCGCACGCTGACGGCGCTCTCCGGTCTCGGCATCCGGCTGGCGCTGGATGACTTCGGCTCGGGCTATTCCTCGCTCGGCTATCTGACGCGCCTGCCCTTCGACTGGCTGAAGGTGGACCGCGCCTTCGTCGATGGCATTTCCACCGCGCCGGAGAAGCGCAAACTGCTCGGCGGCATCATCGCTTTGTCGCACGGGCTGGGCATGAAGGTGGTGGCCGAGGGGGCCGTGAACTGCCGGCCGAACTGGACGTGCTCGGCGGGCTCGATTGCGACCTGGTGCAGGGCTTCGTCTTCTCCCCGCCCGTCGCCGCCGACCAGGCGCCGTTGGTGGCCGCCAGCATCGAGCGCGAGGCGTGCCGGATACAGCCGAAGCGGGTTAGCCTCTAGGCTAAACGCGCCGGAGCGCGAACAGCCAGCCGCGGCCGAACAGCGTGAGGATCAGCAAGGCATAGACGAAGATGCCCACCGCAATCAGCAGCAGCAGGATCAGCTCGTCGCGAAGGATCTGCATCGGCGCGAACCACACATAGGCGAAATGCCAGGTCAGCCACAGCGCAAGCGCGAGCAGCAGGCCGCACAGCGCGAAGGTGCCGAACGAGCGGATCAGCGCGCGATCGAGCACGAGATAACCGCGGCGGATCGCGAACATCAAAACGAGCAGCAGATTGACCCAGGCCCCGATCGCGGTCGCGAGCGCGAGGCCGACCTGCGCCAGCGTGCCGACCAGCGCGATCTTCAGCGCGACGTTGACCGCGACCCCGGTCAGCGCCGCCTTCACCGGCGTTGCGGTATCCTTGCGGGCATAGAAGGTCGCGACCGCGCTGCGGATCATCACGAACGGGATCAGCCCGACCGCATAGGCCGCGAGCGTGGCGCCGGCGCTTGCGGCATCGGCCTTCGAGAACGCGCCGCGAGCGAACATCGCGCGCATGATCGGATCGGCGACGGTCAGGAACGCCGCCACGAACGGCACCGAGAACAGCAGCGTGAAATCGAAGGCGCGGCGCTGCGCGGCCATGGCGCCGGCGTGGTCATCGGCGGAAAGCCGCCGCGACATCTCCGGCAGCAGCACGGTGCCGATCGCGATCCCGATCACGCCGATCGGCAATTGGTTGAGGCGGTCGGCATAATACAGCGCCGACAGCGCGCCGGCCGGCAGGAAGGTCGCGATGATGGTGTCGGCGAACAGCGCAACCTGCGTTCCCATCGAGCCCAGCGTCGCCGGGCCCAGTGCGCGGAAGAAGGCGCGGACGTCCTCGTCGAGCCTCAAGGGCGCGAAGCGCGGCAGCCCGCCATGGCGCGCGAGGTCGCCGGCGAGCAGGAAGTACTGAAGGAAGCCCGAGATCAGCACACCCCAGGCCGCGGCATGGCCGGCGCTCGGAAAGAACGCCGCCAGCGCCAGCGTCATCATCATGGCGAGGTTGAGGAAGATCGGCGCCGCGGCCGCGCTGGCGAAGCGATGCATCACGTTGAGCATGCCGCCATAGAGCGTCACCATCGTGATCAGCAGCAGATAGGGAAAGGTGATCCGCGTCAGCTCGATCGCGAGCTTGCGCTGCGCCGCATCGTCGGTGAAGCCCGGCGCGAGGATGCTCATGGCCTGCGGCATGAACGCCATCGCCACCACCAGCAGGATCACCTGCGAGGCGAACAGCAGTGTGAAGATGCGGTCGGCGAACAGCCGCGCCGAGGCTTCGCCGCGCTCGCCATGGACATGGGCATAGGCCGGCACGAACGCGGCGTTGAACGCGCCTTCGGCAAAGATCGCGCGGAAATGATTGGGCAGCCGCAGCGCCACGAAGAAGGCGTCAGCGACCGGCCCAGCACCGAGGATCGCCGCGAGCATGATGTCGCGTGCAAATCCGGTCACCCGCGATAGCAGGGTATAGCCGCCGACGGTGAAGATGCGCCCAAGCATCCGCTGCTTCTAGCGCATCATCACCCTAGGTCAAAATGACGTATCAGGCCGAAAGTGCGCTGCGCACAGCCGCGATGACGCGGTCCTGCGTCGCCTCGTCGAGATAGGGGTGCATCGGCAGGGCGATGACGTCCTTGGACAGGCGTTCGCTGACCGGCAGGCCGCCGTCGGCAACCGGGAAGTGGCTGTAGGCCGTCTGCTGGTGGACCGACTTCGGATAGTAGATCATGGTCGGGACGCCCTGCGCCTTCAAGGCGCCCGCGAAGGCATCGCGGTCGATGCCGTTGGACAGACGGATGGTGTATTGCGCCCACACCGAGGTGCAGCCCGGAGCAAGCCGCGGCACCGCGACGAGGTTGCCGAGTGCACGCGTATAGCGTTCCGCCACCTTGTTGCGCGCCGCGATCTCGTCGTCGAAGATCTTCAGCTTCTCGAGCAGGATCGCCGCCTGCATGGTGTCGAGCCGCGCGGTGAGGCCGAGCCGGACGTTGTCGTACTTGTCCGAGCCCTGGCCGTGCACGCGGATGCTGCGCAGCGTGCGTGCGAGCTCCTCGTCGTCGGTGAAGATCGCGCCGCCGTCGCCGAAGCAGCCGAGCGGCTTTGCCGGGAAGAAGCTGGTGCCGGTCGCGAGCCCGAAAGTGCCGAGCTTGCGGTTCTTGTAGGTGGCGCCAAAGCCCTGCGCGGCGTCATCGAGCACGAACAGGCCCTCGGCCTCTGCGACCGCGGCGATCGCGTCATGATCGGCGCTCTGGCCGAACAGATCGACCGGGATCACGGCAACCGGCTTCAACCCGCGCGCCCGCGCCGTCGCGATGCCGCGCTTGAGCGAGCTGACGTCGATGTTGAAGGTCTCTTCGTCGACATCGACGAACACCGGCGTCGCACCGGTCAGCGTCACGACCTCGCCGGTCGCGCAGAAGGTGAAGGTCGGGCACAGCACCGCGTCGCCCGGCCCGACATTCTTCGCCATCAACACCATCAGCAGCGCGTCGGTGCCGCTGGCGCAGCTCACCACGTGCTTGGCGCCGCTATAGTCCGCCAGTGCCTTCTCCAGCGCGGTCACTTCCGGCCCGTTGATGAACTGGCAATGATCAAGCACGCGCGCGACCGCGTCATCGATCGACTTGCCGAGCCGCCGGCGCTGCGCGGAGATGTCGATGAAGGGAATGGGCTCAAGCTGCAGATGCTGGTTCATGGAGGCTCTTTGCAAATGTTGAATGATTGACGGTCAGCCGGCGATGCGGCGCGGCCCCTTGCGCATCGTCGAGGCCGCAGGCCGCGCGGGCGATTCCAGGCAGCGGATCGCGATCTCGAGGCTCGCCACGCCCTCGTCGCCGGACACCGCCGGCACCTTGCCGCTGCGCACGGCATCGAGGAAGGCGATCAGCTCGGCGCGCAACGGCTCGTCGTGACCGACCGGCAGATGACGCATCGAATAGCTGCCGTCCGGCTTGAAGCCGAAACATTCGGTGACCTGGCGCGTCAGCAGGTCGCCCATCACATATTTGCCGCGCGTCGCCACCGTCACGTTGCGCGCCTTGAACGGCGTCAGCCAGTTGGTGTTGATGTGGGCGAGCACGCCGGAGGCCGTGCGGAATTGCAGCAGCGCGATGTCCTCGCGCTCGGCGACCGCGCTCGAGAGCTGCGGCTGCACCTCGACGATGTCGGACTCGGTGAACCAGCGGATCAGGTCGATGTCGTGCACGGCGAGATCGATCACGACGCCGACATTGGACATCCGCGGCGGGAACGGGCCGACCCGGGTGATGCCGATCGACAGGATGTCCTCGCCCGAGATCGCCTGCTTGATCGCGGCGACCGCCGGATTGAAACGCTCGACATGGCCGACCATCAGCGTCACGCCGGCCTTCTCGGCGGCGGCGACGATCTCACGCCCCTCCTCGACCGTGGACGCGACCGGCTTCTCGACCATGATATGGATGTTGCGCGCGATGCCGGCGAGCGCGATCTCGTGATGCAGATGGGTGGGTGCTGCGATCGTCACCGCATCGACGCCCTCGGCGAGCAGTTGATCGAGGCTTTCGAACGCACGGCAACCGACCATGTCGATGGCGCGCGTGCGGTGTTCGGGCAGCGGATCGACGATGCCGACCAGCATGACGCCGGGCAGTCCGGCCAGCACGCGGGCATGGTTGCTGCCCATCACGCCGGCGCCGATCACGCCGACGCGCAATACGCGGCCGATATCGGCCTTCGCGCCGGCTGCGGACACTTTTGCATTCATATCGTAGACCCCAAGTGACGTTCTGGCGGTTGTCCCGGGCTTCTCGCAGAGCCACCCCCGGCTCCGGCGGAATCAGGGCCCCTCTTCCCGATCTGCGCCTCCGGCGCAAATCACCCCGCTTCGTTGGCAGCCGCTATAGCACGGCGCCCCAAATGTGGCGAATGCCAACAACGAAATCCGGACACGTTTTGATTCAAAGAGTTACATCGTCCCGCGACTCATGGACGGCACGGGAACCGGCTCGCCTCAGGTGCGCTGATAGTCGTCCTCGATGCGGATGATGTCGTCCTCGCCGAGATAGCTGCCGGTCTGCACCTCGATCAGCTCGAGCTGAATCTTGCCGGGGTTCTCCAGCCGATGCACCGCGCCGATCGGGATGTAGATCGATTCGTTCTCATGCACCGTCTTGATTAGCTCGTTGACGGTGACCTGCGCGGTGCCGCGCACCACGATCCAGTGCTCGGAGCGGTGATGGTGCTTTTGCAGGGAGAGCCGCCCGCCCGGCCGGACGATGATGCGCTTGACCTGGTGGCGGTCGCCATTGTCGACCGACTGATAGGAGCCCCAGGGACGATGCACCTTGATGTGGTTCTCGGTCACCTCGGGCGCCGCGACCTTCAGCTTTGCGACCAGCCGCTTCAGCCCGTTGGCGTCCTTCTGGCGCGACACCAGCACGGCGTCCTGGGTCGCGACCACGACAAGATCGTCGACGCCTTCGAGCGCGACCAGCGCCCGGTCGGTCGTGACGTTGCAGTTGCGGGAGTCCTCGAACACGGCGGTGCCGCGCGCGGCATTGCCCAGGCTGTCCTTGTCGGACAGCTCCCAGACCTGGCGCCACGAGCCGATGTCGGACCAGCCGCACGCCACCGGCACCACCGCAGCATGCGATGTCTTCTCCATCACGGCATAGTCGATCGAGATCGCCTTTGCCGCACCGAAGGCCTGCGCATCAAGCTTGACGAAGCCGAGATCGCGCGCCGCCGATGCAACCGACAGCTCCACCGAGGCAACGCTGTCGGCATCGACATTGCGATACTCGTCGAGCAGCACGCCGGCGCGGAACATGAAGTTGCCGCTGTTCCAGAGATAGCCCGCATCGATATAGTCCGCCGCAGTCGCGGCATCCGGCTTCTCGACGAATTTCGCCACCGCGCGCACCTCGCCGGCGACCACCTCGCCCGGGCTGATGTAGCCGTATTCGGTGGCGGGCCGTTCCGGCTTGACGCCGAACGTCACGATGCGGCCGGCTTCCGCGGCAACCAGTCCGCCGCGGCACGCGGCGACAAAGGCCTGAGTATCCCGCACCAGATGGTCGGCGGCGAGCGCCAGCACGATCGCCTCGCCGTCACGGCTCTGCGCGAACACCGCACCGGCCGCAATGGCTGGGCCTGAGTCCCGGCGCATCGGCTCCAGCAGCACATCGGCCTCGCGGCCGACCTCGGCCAGTTGCTCCAGCACCATGAAGCGATAGGCCTCGTTGGTGATCACGATCGGCCGCTCGAACACGCTGGCGTCCGAGACCCGCAGCAGCGTCTCCTGGAAGGTCGAACGGGCCCCAAACAGCGACAGGAACTGCTTCGGATGCACCTCGCGCGACGCCGGCCACAGCCGGGTGCCCGCGCCACCGCACATGATCAGGGGAATAATTCGTCGATCCATCGATGCCTCAAGTCCTGTCGTGTCCGTGGACGACACACTAACATTGCGCCCGGGCGGCCGCAGCGGACAGCCGTGTTACCTCGAAAGCACGATCCGAGGAGCATAGCGTGCGCCCCCGCACGTCTGGTCGGATTTTACCTGTAATGGTAAACCCCGGCGGAGTGCCGTCCCTCCCGCTTCGGGCCTCTTTAGCCGCCCCGTCGAGCGGGCCGCAATAGGGGTCAGTACGGGTATTGCCAGATCGGTGCGAAAACCATACCAAGGCGACGAATTTGGGCGCGCGAAAGCGTTTTGCGCAGTTTTTGAAACATTCTGAAAACCTGGCAGCGCGAACGGAAATGCGCCGAATCCTGCTTTCGACCGTCAAGATCCTGATCTCGGCTGCGCTGCTCTATTTCTCGCTGCGCAAGGTCAATCTGTATGACCTCGCCTCGCGCATCCAGGTCGAGAGCCTGAGCTGGCTCGGCCTCGCGATCGCGGTCACGTTCCTGCAGATCTTTCTCGGCGTGCTGCGCTGGCGGGAGATCGGCGTGGAGTGCGGCGCGCCGCTGGAGACGTCCCAGGCGATGCGCTTCAACGTGATCGGCACCTTCTTCAACCAGACACTGCCGTCCTCGATCGGCGGCGACGCGGTGCGGCTTTGGCTCGTCGCGCGCGCCGGCGCAGGCTGGCGCGCCGCCACCTATTCGATCTTCGTCGATCGCGCGGTCGGATTGATCGCGCTTGCCGTCGTGATCGCCGCGACCCTGCCCTGGAGCTATCGGCTGATTTCCGATCCCCACGGCTGGACGGCGTTGCTGCTGCTGGACCTCGCCGGACTGGCTGCCGGATTTGGCTTCCTGTTGATCGGCGTGTTGCCGTGGCCCTGGCTGGCGCGGTGGTGGGCGACGCATCACATCCATGCCTGCGCTGTGATCGCGAACCGGGTGCTGTTCAGCCGTGCGCATGGATTGAAGGTGGCAACCCTCTCAATTGCCATTCACGTGGTGACGGTCGTGATCGCCTGGTGTGTGGTGAAGTCGATCGCGGCCCCCGTCACCTTCGGAGAGATCTTCCAGCTGCTGCCACCGGTGATGCTGATCACGATGATGCCGATCTCGATCGCAGGCTGGGGCGTGCGCGAGGCCACGATGGCGCTGGCCTTCGGCTATGCCGGATTGATCGCCAATGAGGGCGTCAACGTCTCGCTGTTGTTCGGCGCGGTGACGTTCGTGGTCGGAGTGTTCGGCGGCCTGGTATGGATCCTGAGCCCGGAAAAGGCCGCCAAGGGCGCCGCACCGATCGAAGTCCCGGGATCGCAATAGCGAGTCCCGGGATCACAATAACCGGACCAGAATGAGCGCTTTCGAAATCCTCCTGTCGTTGATCGCAGCGGCTCTCGCCGCAGCGGTCTCGGCCGTCCTGATCCAGGCGACGCGGCCACTGCTGCTGCGTGTGGCGCTCGCGAAACCGAATGCGCGCTCGTCGCACCGCATTCCGACCCCGCAGGGCGCCGGCATCGCGGTCACCGCAGCCACGCTGCTCGCGGGCGGCATCGTCATCGCCCTCACCGGATCGCCGGACCTGACTATACCATTCACGGTGTTCGCGGCCTGCCTGTTCATCGCGGTGGTGGGTTTTGTCGACGACATCCGCTCGCTGCCCGTCGTGCCGCGGCTGTTGCTGCAGGCGGCCGCCGTTGCGGCCGTGGTGTTCTCGGCGCCTGATGATCTCAGGCTCGTTCCGGCCTGCCCGATCTGGCTCGAACGCGGCCTGCTGCTGATCGCAGGCCTCTGGTTCGTGAACCTTGTCAACTTCATGGACGGGCTCGACCTGATGACGGCGGCCGAGGCCGTGCCGATCACGGTGGCGGTCGCCCTGCTCGGCAGTTTTGGCCATGTCGGCGCCGCACCCGCGCTGATCGCGGCGGCGCTGTGCGGCGCGCTGCTCGGCTTCGCGCCGTTCAACCGGCCGGTCGCAAAGATATTCCTTGGCGATGTCGGCAGCCTGCCGATCGGCTTGCTGCTCGGCTGGTGCCTGCTCGAGCTTGCCCTGCACCAGCAATTCGCCGCCGCGCTGCTGCTGCCGCTGTACTATCTGACGGATGCGACGGTCACGCTGTTCCGCCGCATGGCGCGGCGCGAGCCATTCTGGGCCGCGCATCGCTCGCACTTCTATCAGCGCGCGACCGACAACGGATTCACGGTATGGCGCGTCGTCGGCGAGGTCTTTGCGCTCAACCTCGTGCTGGCGCTGCTCGCATTCGCCTCGGTCGGCCTCAATTCCCTCAGCGCGGACATCGCCCTGCTGCTGGCCGGCGGGCTCGCCGTCGGCTGGCAGCTGCGCCGGTTCTCGCGGCCGCTCTAGCATGATCCGGAAAAGTGGAGACCGGTTTTCCCTCGCGACAAACGCGAAGCGTTTGCGCGGAGATCATGCTCAAACAGGGAGATTGGATCAGATATCGGTCCGGCTCAGCGCGCGCCGCAGCCCCTCGTCGAGGCTGATCGGCTGCTGCCATCCGGTGCTCGCGACCTTGGAGAGATCGAGTTCGAGCGAGGCGAACAGGCTGTCATAGGCTTCCTTGCGGCCGCTGATCCCGAGCAGCACCTTCAACAGCGGCTGCGGTAGCCAGAACAGGCGCGGCGAGGTTTGCGCCGCGCGGGCAAGGCGCTCGACGAACTCCCGCGTCGAGACCTGCTCGCGGTCAGCCACCAGGAACACCTCGAAATCATGTCCCGGTTGCAACAACCGATGCAGGATGAACGACGCCAGGTTTTCCGCCGACAGGAACGCGCGGCGATTCTTCACATAAGCGAGCGGAAGCGGCATGCGATTCATCACCGCGCGCTTGAGCAGGTCGAAATTTCCCTTCGCGCCGGCGCCGTAGATCAGCGGCGGCCTGATCACGGTGACTCGCATGCCGCTGCCCGGCACGATTTCCTTCAAACCGACCTCGGCGGCCGCCTTCGAGTTTCCGTAGAGACCGCGCGGCGTCAGCACATCGTCCTCGCGATACGGCGGACGCCCGTAATTGCTGCGCCCATGCACCAGGATCGTGCTGACGAAAATGAAATCCCGCACGCCGGCAGCGGCCGCCGAACGCGCCAGATGCAGCGTGCCCTCGATGTTGACGTTGCGGTAGAGCTCGATCGCCTGTTCGTCGGACTGCTGGTGAACGCGGGCCGCAAGATGAACCACGGCGTCGACGCCATCGAGCGCGGCGCGCCAATCGGTGGCCGGGCTGAGCGAGCCGATCGCCACGTCGTTTGCATCCTGCGGCGGGGTCCGCACCGCGCGCCGCACCAGCCAGCCGTTGCGCGCCAGCACCGGCACCACATGGCGACCGACGAAGCCGCTCGCGCCCGTCACCAGAACCGTCCGCCGACCATCCTTCATGCCGTCCGCTCCGCATCGCGATTGGAGAGCAGCTCCCGAACCAGCGCAGCATAGCTCGCCAGCGCCCGCTCGGGGCTGAAAGTCCGAGCGGTCGCGACGGCGCGCTCGGCCATCGCGGTGTCCTGCGATCGCGACGCCAGCCTGACGGCATCGGCGAGTTGATCGGCCCGCTCGGGGGTCACGACCCAGCCCAGCCGGTTTTCGCTGACGGTGAGCGCCGCCTCCGCCTCGGGCTCGGAGACGAGGATGACAGGCCGTCCCGCCGCAAGCAAATTGTAGAACCGGCTCGGGACCGACACCCCGGCGACGTTCTTGCGATAGGGAATGAGCCAGACGTCCGCGCTGGAGAGCAGCGCATCCAGCTCGCCGTCGGCGACGCGGTCGACCAGCGTGACGTTGGCGAGTTGCGACGCGGCCTGAAGGTCCTTCAGACGCGCGAAGCCCATGCCCCAGCCCGAGAGCAGGAAATGGATGTCGGTCTCATCCTGCAGCAGCCGCGCGGCCTCGAACACGATGTCCGGATCGTGGGTGAAGCCGAGATTGCCGGACAGGCCGACGACGAAGCGGGCGGCGATGGCCTTGCGAAACGGATTGTCGGGACTGACGGGACGGTTGCCCGGGGTGAGCGTGGCCCAGTTCGGAATGAACCTGATCTTCTCAGGTGTCATGCCGCCATACCGCAGCAACAGTTTTTCGGCGTCGCGGCCGATCACGATGACCGCGTTCAAGGCACGGAACATCAGCGCGTTGATCGCGCGCATCGCCCGTGCCACCAGCGAGGTCGGCCGCAGCAGCCCGGCCATCACCAGCACGTCGGGAAACAGGTCGTGCAGGATCAGCGCCGACCGCGCCCCCTTCAACCTTGCCGCGGCGGCAACTGCATAGGGCAGCGCGAAGGGTGCGGTCACGGTCAGCGCCACGTCGCCGCGCTGCAGCCGCGACAGCAGCGCAAAGAAGATCCGGCCGGTGAACAGCGCCTCGGCCAATGCGCGCTTGATCAGCGCGGCCTTGCCCGGCAGCCAGTTCCTGATCTCGACGACGACGGGCCGCCCGGGCGCGGACGCCTGCGCCGAGCCCGGCATGCCGGAGACGACCATCACCTCGGCCTCCTGCGCGATCCGCTCGGCGATCGCGGCCATGATCGCGGCGGTCGTGCTGTGGTCCGGCGGATAGTGCTGGCTGACGACGACGACTTTTCGAGAACTGGGCATCAATGGCTTTCGAAACGGTCTTGCCTCATCGTGCGCAGGACGGCGCGGTCAGGCGGCATTCGATCCGAACTCGGGCACGGCATCCTGAAGCACGGCGTGGATGGTGACGCGGTCATCTCTCGCGATCGCATCCTCCAGCGCCGCGAGCCACTTGCGCAGCGTCGCCATCGGGGGCTGGTTCGGCTTCGCCGCCATCACGCCGGCGACGCCGATCTCGAGCGTCGGCTCCTGGCTTGCGAACAGGATCTCGTTCAGCCGCTCGCCGGGACGGATGCCGCTGAACACGATCTCGACATCGACGCCGGGCTGCAGGCCCGACAGCCGGATCATCCGCTCGGCGAGATCGACGATCTTCACCGGCTGTCCCATGTTCAGCACATAGACCGAGACGTCAGGCCGCGCCGGCGTCACCGCGTGCGTGGCCGCAGTGATCACGAGATCGCAGGCCTCGCGGATCGTCATGAAGTAGCGAACCATGTCCGGATGGGTGACCGTGATCGGTCCGCCGGCCTCGATCTGCGCCTTGAACTTCGGCACCACCGACCCGTTGGACGCCAGCACGTTGCCGAACCGCACCGAGATCAACCGCATGTGCGACTTGCCCTTGGCCTCGGTCATCAGGTCATGGTCCAGCGCCTGACAATACATCTCGGCAAAACGCTTGGTCAGGCCCAGCATCGACACCGGCTCGATCGCCTTGTCGGTCGAGATCATCACCATCGCGCTGGCGCCCGCCGCGCGCGCGGCGTCGGCCACGTTGACCGAGCCGAAGATGTTGGTCTTGACCCCCTCGCTCCAGTCGCGCTCCAGGATCGGCACATGCTTGAGCGCCGCGGCATGGAACACGATGTCGGGCTTGAACTCGCTCATCAGGCGCGTGATGCGCTCGCGATCCCTGATATCGGCGATCCGGCCCTCGATCGCGGCGCCGGTGTCGCGCGCGGACAGTGCCTCGGTGACCGCATAGAGCGCCGGCTCGGAGTTCTCCACGACCAAGAGGCGCGCCGCGCCGAAGGTCGCGACCCGGTCGCAGATTTCCGCGCCGATCGAGCCGCCGCCGCCGGTCACGATCACCGACTTGCCCCGCACCAGCGCCTCGAGCCGCGCGTAGTCGATCTTCTGGCTCGGCCGCAGCAGCAGGTCCTCGACCGCGACATTGGTGAGCCGCGGCGCATCGCCGCCTTCCAGCGACGGCAGGCGGCTGACCATCAGTCCGAGCCGCTTGGCGCGCATCAGCACGCTCTCCGGATGCGCCTCCGGCTCGAACGCCGAGGGCATCATGACCACGCGCTTGATCGGCCGCTGGCGGGTCTCGAAGTCGCGAATCACGGCCTCGATGTCATCGACGCCGCCGACTACTGGAATGTTGCGGATCATCTGGCCGCGATCCGCGTTCGACGGCGAGAGCACGCCGACCGGCCAGAGCCGCTTGATGGCGCCGTTCTCGATGCCGCGCAGCACGACTTCCGCGTCGGCGGTGCGTCCGACCAGCAGCGCAGACGCGGCGTTGTCGGACCGGGCATGCAGGCGCGTGCGCGAATAGCGGAAATAACGATAGCCGATGCGCAACGCGCTCAGCGCGAACACTTCCAGGAAGAAGAACAGGATGATGGTGACGCGGCCGAGGAACACCGGACTCTGCGAACTCGATCCCGTGAAGAAGTAGACATAGTCCAGCACGACCAGTGCCAGCGTCAGCACCGCCGCGACCCGCAGGATATTCACCGCGTCGGGCAGCGAGGTGAAGCGCCATTTCGCCGTGGTCAGGTTGGAGAAATAGCTGACCGCAACGCTGAAAAGCACGAACCAGGGCAGAATGCGCAGCAGGTGCGGCAGCCGGTCGGTAAGGAGGCTGCCCTCGAAACGCAGATAAAAGCTCGCCAGCAACGCAAACGTCGTCGCCAGCGCGTCATGCGCCATAATCAGGAAGTTGCGCAGGGTGAATTGTGAAAGACGCGTCATCTAACAGACGGGTTGCCGGCAGCTGGGAGTTCGCGATGGGACATTGGCAGGCTGATAGCGTATCTGCACAGCCCTTGCCAGCGATCATGGACCGACGGGAGGTTCGGGTTCCATATCAGTCCCCAATCGCCCCTTCAACGCCATGCCGCCGGCAACCCCGACGCCCAGCACATACATCCAGCCTTCGTGAAAGTCGAAGATGTGTGAATTAAACAACGAAGTAAAAATATTCTGCACCACAACGAGGAGTCCGATCCAATTGGCGAGACCGTCGCCGCGAAACAGCAAGAGATGCAACAGCCACATGGCGTAAAGTATGCCGACGCCCAGAATGCCCCACTGCACGGCGACGTTCAACGTTTGATTGTGAGGATTGCCGATCACCCCGCCGCTAGCCTGGGTCTCACCGCCGACCGCGACACGCTCGAACAGGCCGCGCGTCGAGCCGGTGCCGTGGCCGACGAGCGGGGCCTCGGCAAAGAACCCGAGCGACTTGCGCCAGAATTCCAGCCGCAAACCCATCGACGTCGGCTCGTTGCGCTCCATGTAGAGCTTGTAGTCACGCTGGAATGACTCGGCCGTCCAGCGCAATTGCGGCGACGCATACCACGCCACCACGGACAACGCGACGGTCGCGCAAGCGATCAGGATGATGCTGCGCCAGCGCAGATGGAGCAGCGCAAACACGGCGAACATGATCGGAACCGTCACCATCGCGGTCCGCGACACCACCACCAGCGCCATGTTGGCGAACAGGCTGAGCGCAATCGCGATCAGCAGCACGGCCGGCAGGACCCGTTTTTCCCGCAACAGCATGACGACCGGATAGGAGAGCCCGACCGCGCACAGCGTGAATTCCTGGCTCTGGTTGATGTAGTTCTTGACGAAGACTCCCTGCTCCCCAGGACCAGGCGCCCTCAATGCGAGGCCGGGATAGGCGAACACCAGCCAGGACATCACCATCAACAGCGTGCAGGACACGACGAAGGCCACGAACACCCAGCTCCCGCGCGTCGAGCGCTGGAAATGATAGAGCAGCACCGGAAGCACCAGCAGCTTGGCCGTCGGCCCGACCGCGTAGAATCGCGCGCCCCATGCGGCGTCCGACCAGAGCGTGCCGACCAGCGCGAGGCAGAACAGCGCGATCGGCGCCACGCAGATCGGCCGCTTCAGCAGCGTCCAGAACGCCCTCAGGTCGACCGTCGGCACAATCGCGATCAGCAGCACCACGCCGAAGATGCCGACCAGCGAGGTCGACCACGGCAGCGACAGCGCGATCAGCACCGCGACCACATCGGTCGTGGTGTGCCAGCGCGCCGGATCGCGCCAGGCTGGGCACGCCGCGGCGCCTGCCTGAGATGCCACGCTCGCGCTCACGCCTTGCCCTCACGGGCCCGGGCAACCAGCGACGTGGTGCTGTGGCCGGGCAGGATTTCGACCAGCACAACCTCGCCGCCGGCGGCTTCGACGATCTCGTGGCCGACCACCTGCTCGCGGGTGTAGTCGCCACCCTTGACCAGCACGGTCGGCCGCACCTTCGTGATCAGATTGATGGGCGTGTCCTCCTCGAAGATCGCGACAAGGTCGACGGCTTCCAGCGCCGCCAGCACCTCGGCGCGGGCGCGCTCGTTCTGCACAGGACGCCCCTCGCCTTTCAGCCGCCGCACCGAGGCGTCGCTGTTCAGCCCTACGACCAAGCGGTCGCAGGTGCTGCGCGCGGCGGTCAGCACCTTGACGTGGCCGGGATGCAGGATGTCGAAACAGCCGTTGGTGAAGCCGATGCGCAGATCCTGTTTGCGCCATTCCTCGAGATGCGCATCGATATCGCCGCCGGCCGGCACGATCTTGTCCTCGGCCGCGAGCGAGGCGTGCGGCAGGATCCGTCGCCGCAATTCGGCGGACCTGACGATCGCGGTCCCGGTCTTGCCGACCGCGACCGCCGCCGCGGCACTGGCGATCCGCAGCGCGCCGTCCCAGTCGGCACCACCCGCCAGCGCCAGCGCCAGCGCCGCCGCAACGGTATCGCCGGCCCCGGAGACATCGCGCACCTTGACCGGCAGCGCCGGCACATGGATCGAGCCGCCGTCCCGCGTCACCAGCGTCATGCCGCGCTCGCCCTGCGTCACCAGCATCGCCTCGCAATCCGCGAGATACATCGCATCGGGCGCGGCCTGGGCGATGCTGTCCTGGCTGTCGGCGCGGCTGCGGGTCGCCTCGGCAAATTCCTTCCGGTTCGGCGTCAGCACGGTGGCGCCGCGATAGATCGCGAGATTGGCGCTCTTGGGATCGACGATGACGCGCTTTTTCGCCTGGCGCGCGGCGTCGATCACGTTGCGGATCACGCGCGCGGTGAGCACGCCTTTGGCGTAGTCGGACAGCAGCACGATGTCGGCACGCGCAAGATGCGGCAGGATCGCATCGATCAGCTGCTGCTCGATGGCGGGCGCCGCCGGCGCGGCGAGCTCCCAATCGGAGCGCAGCATGTGGGTCGAGAATTGTTCGGAAACAAAGCGTACCTTGCGCGTGGTCGGCCGTGCGGCGTCGCGCACCAGCACGGTCTCGATGCCGGCCTCCTTCGCCAGCGCCTCGCTCAACGCGGTGCCGGCGGCATCCTCGCCGATCAGGCCGACAAAGATGCAGCGCCCGCCGAGCGCGGCGATATTGCGCGCGACGTTGCCGGCGCCGCCGATATTGGTCTCGCTGCGCCTGACCGCGATCACCGGCGCCGGCGCCTCCGGCGAGATTCGCGACACTTCGCCGTACACGAACTCGTCGAGCATGAGGTCGCCGACGCAGAGCACGGTCTGACCGGACATCGCACGCGAGATCGCTTCAAAATCGAACATCTGTCACACTGATCCGCTTAGCGATAGCGATCTGGGCGGTCGAGAAAGCCCTTCACATAGGCCCCGACCGCGTCTTCCAACCGAGTAAAGCCGCCATTGTATCCGGCGCGCCCGAGACGATCGACAACGCTCTGGGTGAAGTACTGGTAACTGCCGCGGATCTGCTCCGGCATATCGACATACTGGATGTTCGGCGGCAGGGCGAGCGCGCCATAGGCCGAGACGATCAGGTCCTTGAAGCTGCGCGCCTTGCCGGTGCCGACATTGAACAGCCCGGAGACCCGCGGCGTCGCGATCAGCCACATCATCACCCGCACGACGTCGTCGACATAGATGAAGTCGCGGCGTTGATCGCCATCGGCGATGCCCTCGCGATGCGACTTGAACAGCTGCACGACGCGGCCTGCCCTGATGTCGTCGAAGCGACGCGCCAGCACGCTCATCATCGCGCCCTTGTGATATTCGTTCGGGCCGAACACGTTGAAGAATTTCAGCCCGGCCCATTGCGGCGGCAGCCGTTCGCCCTTCGCCACGCGCTCGGCGACCGCAAGGTCGAACAGCTGCTTGCTCCAGCCGTACAGGTTCATCGGCCGCAGCCGCTTCAGCGCCTCGACCGACCCGTCGTCGTCGAACCCCCGTTCGCCGTCGCCATAGGTCGCGGCCGAGGAGGCATAGATGAACGGCGTGGCATTGGCGGTGCACCAGTCGAGTAGCCGCATCGAGAGCCGGAAATTGGTCTCGATCACCAGATCGCCGTCGGTCGCCGTGGTCTCCGAGATGGCGCCGAGATGGATGACAGCGTCCAGCTGCCGTCCCTTCAGCCAGTCGCCGAGCTCGGCCGGGGGAACGACGTCGGCAAGCTGACGCTTGGCCAGGTTCCGCCACTTGCCGTCGTGCCCGAGGATATCGCAGACCGCGACGTCGCTGCGCCCGGCGTCGTTCAACGCGGCCACGACGTTCGACCCGATAAAACCAGCACCCCCGGTTACCAGAAACATGATGAAATCCCGCCAGATTCCTTTGGGCCGCCAGCTTTGCCCCACTCCGGCGCCACAGGCAACGACGGCTTTACCTCTAATCGCGAACCAGTTACCGACTTGGCCGCGTCCGACCCCGGTCCTGGCCCCTTTAGAAATGAATATTGATTCAATATCTGATATCGAAACACAGGATACGGAGGATAGCAGACCTATCCTGATCGTACCCTATGTTTGGATTGGGGATTTCGTGCGCGGCCACACCGTGGTCCGGGTTCTCCGCAAGCGCTGGCCCAATCGGCCGGTCGATCTGCTGACGTCAAGCCTGTGCGCGCCTTTGGTCAATTATATGCCGGGTGTCCGCGCCGGGCTCGTCTACGACCTGCCGCGCAGCCGGCTGGCCTTGGGCAAGCAGCGGGAACTCGCTGCCGAGCTTCGCTCCCGGAACTACGCCACCGCGCTGGTGATGCCGCGCACCTGGAAGTCGGCCATCGCGCCGGCGCTGGCCGGGATCCCGGAGCGGGTCGGCTTCTTTGGCGAGGCGCGATTCGGCCTGATCAATGCCATGCGCTGGGGCGAAAGGAAGCTGCCGCGCTTCATCGACAAGAACGCCGTGCTGGCGCTGCCCGACGGCGCCCCCCGCCCGGGCGAATGGCCGGTGCCGCAGCTCCGGGTTCCCGCCGACGAGATCGGGCGCTGGCGGCAGGCCAACGGCCTCGGCACTGGCCCCGCCGTGGCACTCGGGCCCGGCTCGGTCGGTGCGTCCAAGCGCTGGACCTATTATCCGGAAGCCGCGCGCCTGTTCGCCGAGCGTGGCTTCGACGTCTGGGTGGTCGGCGGCCCCGGCGAGAAGGCGCTGGCGCAGGAGATCGCCGCCGCCGCCGGCGCACGGGTCCGCGATCTCACCGGCACCGATTTGCGCAACGGTGTGCTGGCGATGGCCGCGGCCAATGTCGCCATCGCCAACGACTCCGGGCTGATGCACATCGCGGCCGCAATCGGCACGCCGACCATGGGCATCTTCGGCCCTACCGACCCCTATCTCTGGGCCCCGCTCAATCCCCTCGCCGCAACGGTGCGGCAGACCAGGAGCAAGCTCGCGTGCCAGCCGTGTCAGCGCACGGTCTGCACCATGAACGACCATCGCTGCATGCGCGACATCGCAGCCGAAGAGGTCGTCGATATCGCGCAACGCGTGCTGGCTCAGATCAACGTGCGATAGACCGCCGCAATTGCGCGCGCTTCCGCATCGAGGCTGAACTTATCCACAACTCGTTGGCGGGCCCGCGCCCCCATCGCCGCTGCCGACGCCGGATCGCGCATCAGCGGCTCGAGCGCGGCCACCAGCGCGTCGGCGTCGCCGGTCGGCGTCAGCACGCCGGTCGTGCCATTCTCGACGACGAACTCGGCAGCGCCCGCCCGCGCCGCGACCAGCGCCGCGCCTGCCGACATCGCCTCGATCAGGGTCAAACCAAAGCCTTCGTTGCGCGAGGTGAAGGCGTAGATCGTCAGCCGCTGGTACCAGCGCACGACATCCTCGATCGGCAGTTCACCTGTGATGATGATGCGCGATTGCAGGCCGGCCGCCCCGATGCGCCGCTTCAGCTCGCTGGCAAAGATCTGCTGCTCCGGCACCACGGCGCCGACGATGACGGCGGTGAAATCGGGATAGCGCGGCAGCAGCCTGCACATCGCCTCGACGAACACGTCGCTGCCCTTCTGCGCGCGCACCCGCCCGAAACAGCCGATCGCATAGCGCCCCGGCAATCCGCTCTCGGCGAAGGCCGCCGCACGATCGGCCGGCGGAGCGTAGCTGATGGTATCGACGCCATGCATCACCACGGTGGCCTCGCGCTTCAGATACGACGCCGATAGCGGACTGGTCGCGATGATCGCATCCATGTTGCGGATCAGCCAGCGCGTCAGCCAGGTGTGATGACGTTGCGCGGCCGACGTGAACAGCAGTTTGAGCGGCCAGCCGAGCGCACGCAGCACGAGTCCCGCGATCATCTCGTCATTGCGCCGCGCATGCCAGATCAATGGCGACGCGCGCCGCCACAACCGCATCAGATCGGCAAATCCCATAGCGTCGATGCCGTCGGGCCGATGCGAGCCGAGCCATGCCGCGCGAAACATTTTGGCAAGCTTCGGCGCGACCATGCGGTTGGTCGCGGTGACACCGGAATAGCGCCGGTGCAGATTGGGCACGATGAGCTCGAGCTCGGGCGCAGGTGTGTTCTCGATCGGCACGCAAGTCTCCGTTTCGCGCCAGTTCCTATACGCAACATTAAGCATAGTGGCCAGATCGGCCCGCTCGAAACCCCCTCTTCACCGCGCTCCCGCTAGCATCGCCGGCCAAAGATATCGGGAGAGCTCTATCCATGACTGTGCTCGTGACCGGCGGCGCCGGCTATATCGGAAGTCACATGGTTCATGCACTGGTCGATGCCGGCGAGAGCGTCGTCGTGATCGACAATCTCTCCACCGGCTTCTCCGCGTTCCTGCCCGACGGCGTGCCGCTGTTCATCGGCGATGCCGGCGACGAGAACCTCGTCGAGGGCGTGATCGCACAGCACAGCATCGACAGCATCACCCATTTCGCAGGCTCCGTGGTGGTGCCGGACTCGATGCGCGATCCGCTCGGCTACTATCGCAACAACACCATGACGACGCGCAGCCTGCTCAATGCCGCGGTGAAGGGCGGCGTCAACCGCTTCATCTTCTCCTCGACCGCGGCCGTCTACGGCAATCCGGACCAGGTGCCGGTGCCGGAGATCGCGCCGACCCGTCCGCTGTCGCCCTACGGCTCCTCGAAGCTGATGACCGAGATCATGCTGCAAGATGTCGCCTCTGCCCATGGCATGAGCTACGTCGTGCTGCGCTACTTCAACGTCGCCGGCGCCGACCCGAAGGGACGCGTCGGCCTCGCCACCGTCGGCGCCACCCATCTGCTCAAGATCGCGGTCGAGGCCGCGACCGGCCAGCGCGCCAAGATCGACGTGTTCGGCACCGACTATCCGACGCCGGACGGCAGCTGCGTGCGCGACTTCATCCATGTGAGCGACCTCGTCGAAGCGCATCGCTCGGCACTGTCCTATCTGCGCGCCGGCGGGCAATCGGTGACGTTGAACTGCGGTTATGGCCGCGGCTATTCCGTGCTCGAGACGATCGAGACGGTGCGCCGGGTCTCGATGCGCAATTTCGCCGTCGCCTATGCCGCACGCCGGCCCGGCGACATCATGACCATGGTGGCCGACACCACGAGGATCAGCTCAGCTCTCGACTGGACGCCGCGCTACGATGATCTCGAGACCATCGCAACCCATGCGCTGGCCTGGGAGGAGAAGCTGTTCCGGGAGCGCGGCGGCCCCGCGCGACAGGCAGAATCGGCCTAAAAATCAAGCCGTTATCAAGCCGTTATTGGGCTTGAAAAAGCCCCGCCAAGCGGGCAATGAGGTCCCGCAACCTGACGGCCGGCACGGCCCGCCGTCAATGGACCGCGGATGGCTCAGTTTCCAAAGAAAATTACCGACGATCCCTACGGCGCGGCGGTCCTGATTCGCCGCCTGGTCATGGAACAGGGGATTACCTACTGGCGGCGCTATCTGACGGCGTTCGCCCTGATGGCCGTTGCGGCGGGCTCGACGGCGGGCGCCACCTACGTGCTCGGACAGGTGATCAACCAGGCCTATGTCGACAAGAACATTCCCGGCATCGCGATGTTCGCCGGGATCACTGTGGTGCTGCTGTTCATCAAAGGCGTGGCGACCTATGGCCACATGGTGATCCTGACGAAGATCAGCAACGCCATCCTGGCGCAGAACCAGCGGCAATTATTCGCCAAGCTGATGAGCGAGAGCATCGGCTTCTTCTCGCAGCGGCACTCGTCGGAATTCCTGGCGCGGCTGACCGCCGGCGCCAAGTCGATCACCGACGTGCTCAACATGCTGGTCAATGCGATCGGCCGCGACTTCCTGATGCTGATCAGCATGCTCGCCGTGATGGTCTGGCAGGACCCGCTGATGTCGTTCATCGGGCTCGTGGCGGTGCCGCCGGCGATGCTGATGCTGCGCAGGCTGGTGAAGCGGATCAAGGGCCTCGCCTACAACCAGTTCACCGGCACCGCCGACATCATGGAGACGATGCAGGAATCGCTGCAGGGCATCCGCACCGTGAAGGCGTTCACGCTGGAAGACACCATGCAGCAGCGGATCGACGAGAACATCGCGATCGTCGAGCGCAACGCCAACAAGATGGCGCGGGTCGCCAACCGCTCCAACCCGTTGATGGAGATGCTCGGCGGCTTCGCGGTCGCCGGCTGCCTGATGTACGGCGGCTATAGCGTGGTGGCGCTCGGTTCCACGCCGGGCCAGTTCTTCACATTCCTGACCGCCTTCCTGATGGCGACCGAGCCGGCCAAGCGGCTGGCGCGGCTCAACATCGACCTCAACAGCCAGTTGGTCGGCGCGCGGATGCTGCTCGAGGTCGTCGACAGCCCGGCAAGCGAGCAGACCGACGACGACAAGCCGGCGCTGAAACTCTCCGACGCGCGGATCGAGCTGCGCGACGTGAGCTTCGCTTATCGCCCCGGCGAGCCGGTGCTGAACCGCATGAGCTTCATGGCCGAGCCCGGCAAGGTCACCGCGCTGGTCGGCCCCTCCGGCGGCGGCAAGTCGACGGTGCTCGCGCTGCTGCTGCGCTTCTACGAGACGCCAGCGGGCGAGATCCTGATCGACGGACAGTCGATCTCGTCGGTGTCGCGCAGATCGCTGCGCCGGCAGACCGCCTATGTCGGCCAGGACGTCTATCTGTTCCGCGACACCATCCGCGCCAACATCGCCTTCGGCAAGCCTGACGCCAGCGAGGCCGAGATCATCGACGCCGCCAGGGCCGCCTGCGCGCACGACTTCATCATGAGCTTCCCGCTCGGCTATGACACGCCGGTCGGCGAGCACGGCACCCAGCTCTCCGGCGGCCAGCGCCAGCGCATCGCAGTCGCCCGCGCGCTGATCAAGAACGCGCCGATCATCCTGCTCGACGAGGCCACCGCCGCGCTCGATTCGGAGTCCGAGAAGCAGGTGCAGGAAGCGATCGAGCATCTCTGCCAGGGCCGCACCACGATCGTGATCGCGCACCGCCTGCACACCATCATGCATGCCGATGCGATCCTGGTGGTCGAGGGCGGCGAGATCGTCGAGCGCGGACGCCATGACGATCTGCTGCGCCGCGGCGGCCGCTACGCCTCGTTCTTCCGGCTGCAGCACCGTCAGGACGCCTCCCCGGTGGCCCTGGCGCCGATCAGCGCCACCGGCTAAGCGGCTCATCCCTTCTCATCTCTTTCTCATCCCTTGGCGGCAAGGCCTGCGTGCAGCACGCGCAAAACATTACCGCCCATGACCTTGCGGATGTCGTCCTCGGAGAATCCGCTCGACATCAAGGCCTGGGTCACGGCGACGATCCCACTCGCATCGAATGCCGTGGTGGTCGAGCCGTCGAAATCCGAGCCGAGGCCGACATGGTCGATCCCGACGAGGCCGCGGACATGGGCGATCGCCCGCGCGACATCCTTCGGATCGAGCGAACAGACCGCCCCCTGCCAGTAGCCGATGCCGATCACGCCGCCGGTCCGCGCGACCGCCCTGACTTCATCGTCTGTGAGGTTGCGGTTGACCTTGCAGGTCGCCTGCACGCCGCCATGGCTTGAGACCACCGGGCGCGTCGCCATCGCCAGCACGTCGGCGACCGCGGCGTGGCTGGCATGGGCGAGGTCGACGACCATTCCGAGCGCCTCCATCCGCTGCACGACCTGGCGGCCGAGCGGCGTCAGTCCGCCCTTGGCCACGCCGTGCATGGAGCCCGCGACATCGTTGTCGAAGAAGTGGGCGAGACCGGCCATTCTGAACCCGGCGGCGTAGAGCACGTCGAGATTGCCGATGTTGCCCTCGATGTTCTGCAGGCCCTCGATCGACAGCATGCCGCCCACCGCCGTCACGCCGTTCTTGCGGTCGGCAAGCAGGCGATCGATGTCGGCCGGCGTCGTGATCAGGCGAAGCCGTCCGCCGGAGTTCTCGGCGAAGCTCCGCAATTTCTCGGCATGCCACAGCGAACGCTGCAGCAGCGAGAACCAGGTCCGCGGCGGTTGCAGATCGATGATGGCGAGATTGGTGATCGTATCGGTGTCGCCGCCGTTGGCGTCATAGTTCTGGCCCTTCGGCGACTTGGTGACCGACGAGAACACCTGGAGCGCGTAGTGCCCCTCGATCAGCCGCGGCAGGTCGATGTGGCCGCGATCGGATCGCGCGATCAGGTCGCGCTTCCACAGCAGGCTGTCCGCGTGCATGTCGGCGACGTCGAGCGTCGCCTGCAAGGCGCGGGCGGCGGGCGTGATCTCCAGCGCCACGCGCTGCACCTTGTTCTGTCCGCGGTCGATCCGTTCCGGGGTCACCGTGAAAAACCGGACGGCGGCGGCGACCAGAGCCATAGCGATCAGAGCAAGGCCGATTGAAAGCCATCTCCTCATGAACATCCCCTTGGGCCTCACCGCTCGCGCTCGCTCGTCGCGGGTGCGCTCAGCGGAAAGCTGGCCTCACATCTGCGCCTGGTGCAGCCGCAGCCCCTAGCCCCCAGCGCCGTAACCGCGTAAATACGGCCCGCGCTCCCTCCTTCAACCCTCCGGGACCCGTTCATGAACGCCGCCTCCACCGTCATTCCGCTTCCCCCGCAGCCCTCGCTTCCCGTCGTCGGCGAATCCGGCACCTATCCGGTCCGCCGCATCTGGTGCGTCGGCCGCAACTATCTCGAGCATATCAGGGAGATGGGCAATGACGAGCGTGCGCCGCCGTTCTTCTTCGGCAAGCATGCCGACATGCTGGTGCCCGATGGCGCGACGATCCCCTATCCGCCGCTGACCAAGGACCTGCATCACGAGGTCGAGCTGGTGGTGGCGATGAAGAGCGGCGGGCTGAACATTCCCGCCGACAAGGCGCTCGAGCATGTCTACGGCTACGCAGTCGGCATCGACCTGACCCGCCGCGACCTGCAGATCGCCTCGCGCAAGAAGGAGCGGCCCTGGGAGATCGGCAAGTCGTTCGACTATTCCGCGCCCTGCTCCGCGATCCAGCCGGCCGCGAAGATCGGCCACCCGACCGCAGGCAAGATCTGGCTCACCGTCAACGGCAAGGAAGCGCAGAAGGGCGACCTCACCGAGCTGATCTGGAACGTGCCGGAGATCATCTGGCAGCTCTCGCAGCAAGTGAAGCTCGCTGCCGGCGACATCATCATGACCGGCACGCCGGCCGGCGTCTCGCAGCTACAGCCCGGCGACAAGCTCGAATGCGGTGTCGACGGCGTCGGCACGCTCAAGGTGTCGATCGGCAAGCCGGAATAGGCAGACCGCACAAGAGATGATGCAAAGCCCCGGACCTCGCGGTCCGGGGCTTTTTGCTGGGCGCGCTCAGCGCATCGTGCCGGGCATGCAGGGCGGCTCGGTGAAGGGCGCGGTTGCGAACGATCCGACATTCGGCGCGCGCACGCAATCGGTGGACTTGCTGCCGACCGTTGTCGTCGCCTGAGCATGGGCGCGCCGCATCGCAGCATTGTTGCCGGCGGCGAACGCCTGAGCCGAGAACGCAGCTGCCGCAATCAACGCAAGCGTCGCGATGGTCAATTTGGTCATTGGGTTTCTCCGCACGATGGATGAAGCCGACCAAGTTCGGCTCCTGTGACCAATGACCGTGACAGTTCGAAGAATATTTCCTCCGGCCCGATCACCGAACCGCGAGCGCGTCATCACGTTCGGCGGAGCGAGGAATATCGGAATGACAAAACGCCTCCGTCTATCAGAGCCGCGCGCAACGCGGCGATGACTGTATGGAGGTTTTCATGATCGACTTCCGGCAACTTGGCCTCGCTGCAATTCTCTCCGCAGCCATGGCGACCGCTTCCTTCGCTGCGACGGTCGAGGCACCCGGCGCATACGCATCGAACGAAACCGCGACCAGGCCATGGTCGGCGCCGGTCGGCCATCGCCAGCCGCGCGCCGCCGACATTCCCGCCGCGACATCGGCGTCGCTGCAAACCCTCGATCAGGAGGACGCAATCGTCGACCGCAAGATCAAGGGCATTTGCCGCGGCTGCTAGCACACCGACGCCGCGGAACGCGACCGCCGTTCGCGATCAGGGCGTGCGGCGATACGGCACGTAGCGCGGGGTCCAGACCTTGGCGTGGATGCGCGCCTCGACCTGGTCGATCGGAATGTCCTTGGCGAGCCTTTCCTTGTGCGCCTGCAGCGCCACCGCGAGCGCAACCGTCAGCGACACGTCACGCAGCGCGCTGACCGGCGGCAGCAGATTGTGCTTCGGGTTGTTGCGGGCCGGCGAGACGCTGGCCAGCGCCTTCGCCGCGGCCATGAACATGCCGTCACTGACCCTGACAGCGCCGACTGCGAGCGCGCCGACGCCGACGCCGGGGAAGATGTAGGAGTTGTTGGTCTGGTCGACCTTGAAGCGGGCGCCGTCGCGGGTGATCGGCGGGAACGGGCTGCCGACACCGATCAGCGCCCGCCCCTCGGTCCACGCCTCGATATCGACCGGCGTCGCTTCCTCGCGCGAGGTCGGGTTGGACAGCGGGAAGATCACCGGACGCGCGTTGCACTCGGCCATCGCGCGGACGATCGGCTCGGAGAACGCGCCGGCCTGACCGGACACGCCGATCAGCACGGTCGGCCTGGCGTTGCGGACGACGTCGAGCAGCGCGATCTTGTCGGGATGGCTGAGCTTCCAGCCGGCGATCGCCTGCTTGTCCTGGACGAAGGGAAGCTGGAACGGCGCGAGCCCGCTCATGCCCTCGAGCAATAGCCCGTCGCGGTCGACCATGAAGAAGCGCTTCGCCGCCTCGCTCTCCGACAGGCCGGCGTCGACCATCGCGGCGCGGATCAGGCTGGCGATGCCGCAACCGGCCGAGCCCGCGCCGAGCACGGCGACGCGCTGCTCGGTCAGCGGCACGCCGGTGACGTTGATCACGGAGAGCAAGGCGCCGGTCGCCACCGCCGCGGTGCCCTGGATGTCGTCGTTGAAGGTGAGGAGCCGGTCGCGATAGCGCTCGAGCATGCGCGTCGCGTTGTTCTTGGCAAAATCTTCCCACTGCAACAGAACGCGCGGCCAGCGCTTGGTCACCGCAGAGACGAAGGCCTCGATGAAGTCGTCATACTCCTGGCCGCGGACGCGCTCGTTGCGCCAGCCGATATAGAGCGGATCGGCCAGGCAGTCGGGATTGTCGGTGCCGACGTCGAGCAAGATCGGCAGCGTCGTAGCCGGATGCAGCCCGCCGCAGCCGGTGTAGAGCGAGAGCTTGCCGATCGGGATACCCATGCCGCCGGCGCCCTGGTCGCCGAGCCCGAGGATGCGCTCGCCGTCGGTCACCACGATCGCCTCGACATGATCGAAGCGCGGCTGCGCCAGGATGCGGTCGATGCGGTGCTTGTGCGGGATCGAGAGGAACAGCCCGCGCGGCTTGCGGAACAGCCGGCTGAACTGCTGACAGCCGGCGCCGACGGTCGGCGTGTAGACGATCGGCAGCAGCTCTTCGAGGTTCTCGACCAGCAGCGCATAGAACAGCGTCTCGTTGGTGTCCTGCAATTCGCGCAGGAAAGCGTAGCGCTCGAGATCGTTCTCGAAGCCGCGCAGCGCCTGCAGCCGGCGCGAGACCTGTTCGTCCAATGTCGCAACATTGGGCGGCAGCAGGCCATGCAGGTCGAACGCCTCGCGCTCGGCCTCGGAGAACGCCGTGCCCTTGTTCAGCTGCGGATCGGCGAGCAGTTCATAGCCGCTCAGCGCAGTGGTCGCGAAAGCTCCTGACGTCTCGGACATGACAAGGGTTCCCTCAATGCGGATGCCTGATGCGACTGTATCACTTCAGTGCAACGAATCGGAGAGCGAAGGGCGTCGTGCTACGCAAGGCGGAATGCTGGCCAAGGGGCGATGACAAGGGGCGACGAGCGGTCATCCGGTCTCCGGCAACGCATTCCGGCTACTCAAGCGGACCGAGATCAACATACGTTGGTATAACTTCCCCATTCCTTGTCATGACCTGTGCTGACGCTCGTACAATTGAGCGACGGAGAGAGATTCTTATGCTCCAGGGTACTGCAACGGATGCGCAAATAGCTAAGAACTTCTCTCTCGGGAGGCGCGACTAACAATAGCAATCCTCGTTCTACAGCGGGCGCGTTGTGTTCCCGAATCTGTGATCAGGATCACTGCTCCGAGGCGTGAATCGCAAGACTGTCACGCATGCGGGTACTTCGAGGAACACTGAAATGATCGTCAACATTCAGAAGCTTAATGGCCTGTGGCACCTCATCGTCGGGTCGTGCAAGATCCGAACTCCGTTCCTGGAGACTCAGGACCGGGAGTCGGTCGTCGCGTATGCCCGGCGGGTCTACCCCGGCGCCAAGGTCTTCGAACGCGACTGATTTTGGCTGCGACGTCCCAAAGCTCACGCCCCCGAGAAAAGCCCCGGAGCGCGCTCCGGGCTTTTGCATTTTGAAGGGCGGATCAGCGCAGCGTAATCCGCCATGCTTCCGCACGACGCGGCGGATTACGCCTTCGGCAATCACCGCAGCGCCGACACCACGATCAGGCCGAGGATCAGCGCGGTCACGGAATACTTCAGCGTGTAGTACACGTTCCGATTCCACTCCTTGACCTTGCGGCTGGCGAGATGGAGCTCGTAGAGCTTGCCGAACACCTTGTTCAGCGCGCCGACATACTCGCCGTCGACGTTCTGGGTGGCCGACGCCTTGACGATGTTGTGGCTGACCCAGCGGTTCATCCTGGTCATGAAGCCGTACTTCATCGGGCGCTCGACGTCGCAGAACAGGATGATGCGGTTGACGTCGGTCTTGTTCTCGGCGCTGTGGATGAAGGTTTCGTCGAACATGAAGGCCTCGCCGTCGCGCCAGACGCATTCGACGCCGTCGACCAGGATGCGGCACTCATTCGAGTTCGGCGTCACCAGGCCGAGGTGATAGCGCAGCGAGCCGGCGAAGGGATCGCGATGCGCCCCGAGCTTGCCGCCGGGCGGCAGCATCGCGAACATCGCGCCGTGCACATTCGGGATCGAGTTCAGCAGCTCCACCGTCTTCGGGCACAGCGTGCGCGCCGACGGCAGGAAGTCGTCGTACCATTTCAGATAGAAGCGCTTCCAGCCGCTCTTGAAGAAGGAATAGAAGCCCCAGTCGTTGTTCTTGGCGGCGGCGCAGATGAAGCCCTCGTCGAACAGGCGGGTCGCCTCGTCGCGGATGGTCTCCCAATTGTCGGAGAGCTTCTTCAGCTCGGGAAACTGTTCGACCGGGATCACCGGCGTGTTTGCTACCGCCGAGCCCGCATACATCAGCACATTGTAGGGCGCGAGGTAGGTCGAGTGGTCGCCGAGCTGGCGGGCGAACCGCAACCGCTGCTTGCCGCGGAAGTGAACGTAGAGCGTAGAGGCCACCAGCACGTAGAGAATGACGAGCTGCGGCGCGAAGAGCTGTCTCAACATGATCCGTCTATGATCGCAGCGCGCCGATGCTCTCCATGCACCGCCCCGTAGCAGCCTAGACCCTTGATGGGCGGCTTAGCCCCGGGCGGCGAAGCGCAACGCCGTCCGCGAAAACTCCCTTGTTTCATCCTGACTTGGCACTGCGGCGTGGGCCAGAAGCCCTGCCGCGGTGCCGTCCCGGATGAGCCATCTAAGCGTACGCTCACCGAATGTGAAGCGCCGCCTCATTCGAAGGAGCAACCGTGTGGCAACAATCACACACTCATTATTCGCCATTGACAAAATGATTAGATAATTACTAATCTTGCGATGACCCGCCAGAAGAGCGCGGACATCCATAGGGAGGAATGATGAGACACGTTCTGGCGGCAGCCATTCTCGCGGCAATGACATCCGTCACTCATGCCCAGGTTTCCGACGACGTCGTGCGCATCGGGGTGCTGACCGACCTGTCGAGCTGGGGACGCGACAACTCCGGCCCGGGCTCGGTCGAGGCGGCCAAAATGGCGGTGGAGGAGTTCGGCCCCACCGTGCTCGGCAAGCCGATCGAGATCATCTCGGCCGACCACCAGATGAAGACCGACGTCGGCGTGCAGGTCGTGCGCGGCTGGTTCGACAACGGCAAGGTCGACGCCGTCGTCGATATCCCGAATTCCGGCATTGCGATCGCCGTGCACAACATGGTGCGCGAGCGCAACAAGATCGCGCTCTTGTCCGGCCCCGGCGCGAGCTCGCTGACGGATGAATTGTGCAGCCCCAACACCGTGCACTTCACCTACGACACCTACGCGCTATCGAAAGTGACGGCCTCGGCGGTGATCGCGGAGGGCGGCAAGTCCTGGTACTTCATCACCGCGGACTATGCCTTCGGCCAGCAGCTCGAGAAGGACGCGACCCGCTTCATCAACGAGATGGGCGGCAAGGTGCTCGGCAGCGTGCGCCATCCAACCAACACCGCCGACTTCTCCTCCTTTGCGCTGCAGGCGCAGAGCTCGAAGGCCGACGTGGTGGCGTTCGCCAATGCCGGCCAGGACACCGACAATTCGATCAAGCAGTCCGGCGAGTTTGGCCTCGTGCAGGGCGGCCAGAAGCTGGTCGGCCTCCTGATGTTCGACACCGACGTGCATGCGATCGGGCTCAACGCCGCGCAGGGCACCTACATGACGACGGCGTCGTACTGGAACATGGACGAGAAGACCCGCGCCTGGTCGAAGAAATTCTTCGCCCGCACCAACGTGATGCCGACCATGATTCAGACCGGCGTCTACGGCTCGGTGCTGCATTATCTCAAGGCGATCCAGGCCGCCGGCACCGACGACCCGAAAGCGGTGATGGCCAAGATGCGCGAGCTGCCGATCGAGGACACCTTCGTGCATGGCGGCAAGTTGCGCGAGGACGGCCGCGTCATCCGCGACATGTATCTGGCGAAGGTGAAGAAGCCCTCGGAATCCAAGGAGCCGTGGGACTATCTCGACATCATCAAGACGGTGAAGGGCGAGGACGCCTATCGTCCGGTCTCCGAGTCGAAGTGCCCGCTGCTCAAGAAATAGGATCGATCGCGTGGCCAACGAAGAAACGTATGAATGCGACGCACTGGTCGTCGGCTCCGGCTGCGCCGGGCTGTCGGCGGCGGTCACAGCGGGCCATCACGGCCTGAAGGTCCTTGTCGTCGAGAAGGAGCCGCGCTTCGGCGGCACCACCGCGCGCTCCGGCGGCTGGCTGTGGATTCCCGGCACCTCGCTGGCGAAGGCCTGGGGCATCGCGGAGAGCCCCGACCAGGCCAGGACCTATCTGCGTCATGAGGCCGGCAACAGCTTTGACGCCGCGCGCGTCGATGCGTTCCTGACCGAAGGGCCGAAGGCGGTCGACTTCTTCACCACCAGCACGGCTGTGCGCTTCGACATGCCGCTGACCTTCCCGGACTATCATGCGGAAGCGCCCGGCGGCGCGCAGGGCGGCCGCTCGATGGTGACGCGGCCGTTCGACGGCCACGAGCTCGGCGGCGCCCTCAAGGATCTCGGTAGCCCCCTGCCCGAGCTCACCGTGTTCGGCATGATGCTCGGCTCCGGCAAGGAGATCGTGCATTTCATGCGCGCGACGCGGTCGCTGACCTCGGCGGCCTATGTCGCGAAGCGGCTGTCGAAACACGCCATCGACGTGATGCGCAACGGCCGCGGCATGACGCTGACCAACGGCAATGCGCTGGCCGGCCGGCTGGCGAAATCCGCGTTCGACCTCAAGATCCCGCTCTGGCTTAATTCACCGGTGCGCGAATTGATCGTCGAGAACGGCGTGGTGCGCGGCGCGATCGTGGTGCGCGAGGGCCGCACCATCCGCGTCAATGCGAAGCGCGGCGTGGTGCTCGCCTGCGGCGGCTTCCCCCATGACGTCGCGCGGCGGCAGAAGATGTTTCCGCATGCGCCGACCGGAAAAGAGCATTACTCGCCGGGACCAACAGGCAACACCGGTGACGGCTTGCGTCTCGCAGAATCCGCCGGCGGCTGCGTCGAGGATTCGCTGCCGAACGCCGCGGCCTGGGTGCCGGTCTCGGTCACGACGCGCAAGGACGGCTCAAAGGGTGTGATGCCGCACTTTATCGATCGCGCCAAGCCCGGCGTGATCGCGGTGATGCGCGACGGCCGGCGCTTTGCCAATGAAGGCAATTCCTACCACGACTTCGTGCAGGAGATGATCAAGGCGGCGAAGCCCGGCGAGGAGATCGCCGCCTTCTTGCTCTGCGATCACGCGACCTTGCGCAAATACGGCCTCGGCTGCGTGCCGCCGCGCCCGATGCCAACAGGCCATCATCTGAAGACCGGCTATCTCAAGCGCGGCGCGACGCTGTCGGAGCTTGCCGCGCAGGCCGGCATCGAGGCAAAAGCGCTTGAGGCAACCGTCGCGGCTTTCAACACAACCGCCGCCGAGGGACGCGATCCCGCCTTCGGCAAGGGCTCGCGCGCCTATAACCGCTACCAGGGCGACGCGCTGCACGGACCCAATCCCTGCATCGCGCCGATCCAGCAGGGGCCGTTCTACGCCATCAAGATGGTGATCGGCGATCTCGGCACCTATGCCGGTATCCGGACCGACGCCAATGCCCGCGCGCTCGACGCCGACGGCCAACCGATTGCGGGTCTCTATGCCGCCGGCAACGACATGGCGAGCATCATGGGCGGCAACTATCCCGGCGCCGGCATCACGCTTGGGCCCGCGCTGACCTTCGGCTACATCGCGGGCAAGCACATCGCCGGCGCAACTCAGGAAAGGAGCACGCTGTGAGTCCCGTCATCCTGAGGAGCGCGCTCTTGCGCGCGTCTCGAAGGATCGACGGCCACTAGCCGGGCAGTTCATCCTTCGAGACGCCGCTTCGCGGCTCCTCAGGATGACGGGGTGGGGACGAATGTGATGCACAAGGACTCATCGACGTCTCGCGGACGGCGTGGTTTCTTGCTAGGTGCAAATCCGGCACGCGAACAGGGCCACATGACGAAAGAAAGCCGCGGCATACAGTCGATCGAGGTCGGCGGGGAATTGCTCCGCGCGCTCGCCCGCAGCGGCGAACCGATGATGCTGCGCGATCTCGCGCGCGAGGCCGGCATGCCGCCGGCCAAGGCGCATCCCTATCTGGTGAGTTTCTCTCGCATCGGCCTGATCGAGCAGGACGAGACCACCGGCCGTTACGAGATCGGGGCGCTGGCGCTCGAGCTCGGCCTGATCAGCCTGCGCCGGCTCTCCGCCGTGCGGATCGCGACGCCGCGGATCGCCGCGCTCGCCAACAGCATCAATCACGCGGTGTCGCTGTCGGTCTGGGGCACCCACGGCGCGACTGTGGTGCGGCTCGAGGAGCCGAGCCACCCTGTGCACATCGCGATGCGCGTCGGGTCGGTGGTGGCGCTGCTGGAGACCGCGACCGGCCGCGCCTTCGCCGCCTTCATGCCGCCGAACGCCGTCAAGACGGCGCTCGAGAGCGGGCTCGATCGCCTCGGCGTCGGCTACAATCCGAAACGCGAGACCATCAGCGCCAAGACCACGGAGATGCTTGCCGAGGTGCAAAGCCGCGGGCTCGCGCGCGCAATCGGCGATCCCCTGCCCGGCGTCAACGCCTTCGCCGCGCCGGTGTTCGATCACGCCGGCCACGTCGCGCTGGTGATCACGGCGATGGGTCCGGAGGGCACCTTCGACGCGAGCTGGGACAGCGCCATCGCAGCCGCGCTGCGCGATTGTGCAGGCGACATCTCGCGGCAGCTCGGGCACGGTTCGGTGCGGGCATCGGAGTGACGCTGGGCCTTTTCCGACGTCATCCCCAGGTACGCAATTGCGTACCCGAGAAATGGTGAGCACGCTGGTCAGGCTCCCTCCCCCCTTGCGGGGGAGGGTTGGGGAGAGGGGTGGCCCCGGGGCGAGATAATTGATGATGACATCACTCTCGCAAAATCGTTTGCTTGTCGCCGCAACGATACGGAGACAGCGCGCCGTGTGGCACCCCTCTCCCTAACCCTCTCCCGCAAGGGGAGAGGGAACCCTTCCGCCGGTGCGTCCCTCACACGCCAATCACTGAGTTGCCTGACGGCGCAAGCCCCCGCAGCAAAAATATTTCTATTTATCAGAACACTCAACTCAGTGTATGTTTCGCCCGTCTCACCCGATCGAGGGGCGCTTCGCGGTCGTCACGAACGCGGTGTGGGATGCGGTGGACGCCGAGCGTGGAACTGACGAGAGCACGCGAAGCGGACGGTGAAGTCGTGTGGTCCTGACGCCCTGGCGGCAGGTGTCTCGTCGCAAGACGCGAAGGCGTTTTGCGAAGGCGGTGACAAACAAGCCAAGTCTCGCCGGGGAGAGCACGAAGTAAGCCGTAACCCATCGCGCAGGGAAAGCCGGATTGCTCCGGTTACACCTGTGGTCCTACCCCCGAGCTTTCTACCTTTTGCTCGGGGCCCATGGGTGCGATCGGCACCCGGCTTTCCCTGCGCCCTCTGCAAGAGAGAGGGCGAAACGAAGAGCAAAGCTCGGGCAATTCATGTCGCGAGAATGCGAATGTGTGACTCGCAAGCCGCGCAACACACTCGGTGTCGTCCCGGGCAAGCGAAGCGCGACCTCGGGACCCATAACCACAAATGCCAATTGGCTTACAACGCTGCGGCCACAGCATGCTTCGACAACTCAATCCAGTGGTTACGGTCCCGGCTTTCGCCGGGACGACACTGAGATTGTGGCGCGAGAACGCGAAGCTGCGTCCTCATCTTCAACTGTCATCGCCCGGCTTGACCGGGCGATCCAGTACGCCGCGGCCTCTCGGCTCAAGCACCGGCGTCTCTGGAATACTGGATCACCCGCATGCGCGGGTGATGACACCGAGTGCTCTGCTGTTTGAAATGTGAATCGAAACAATCAGGCGCGCAGCGCCTGCAGGCTCTTGAAGGTCAGCCGCTTTGGGTCGCGGACGCCGGCGAGATAGAGCTTGCGAATGAAGGCAATGACGGTGTCGCGATCGCAATCGGTCAGCGCGACCACGGCGTCGACCGCAATCTTCTGGGCTTCCATGGGAACAAATCCTCCGCTGCAGCCTCGAACCCGGAAGCCTAGGCGCTGCCGGTTAATCCGGCATTAACCTCTGCCCACAATCGCCGATTCCGGCCCCCTCGCGTATACGCGAAACAACGCATGCGACGGCCTGTCCAACCACCGCAGCAAAAAGCCCCGGACGATGCCGGGGCTCTTCACGTGATCGACTGTGACGACCGCAGATCAGTAGCGGTAGTGATCCGACTTGAACGGGCCTTCCTGCTTGACGCCGATATAGTCGGCCTGGTCCTTGCGCAGTTCGGTCAGCTTGGCACCGACCTTGGCGAGGTGCAGGCGGGCCACCTTCTCGTCCAGCGTCTTCGGCAGCACGTAGACCTTCTTCTCGTACTTGCCGCCCTTGTTGTTGGCGAACAGCTCGATCTGCGCCAGCGTCTGGTTGGTGAACGACGCCGACATCACGAAGGACGGGTGGCCCATTGCGTTGCCGAGGTTAACCAGACGTCCCTCGGAAAGCAGGATGATGCGGTGCTTGTCGGGGAATTCGATCTCGTCGACCTGCGGCTTGATGTTGTTCCACTTCAGATTACGCAGACCTGCGATCTGGATCTCGTTGTCGAAGTGGCCGATGTTGCAGACGATGGCGCGATCCTTCATCGCGCGCATGTGCTCGATGGTGATGATGTCCTTGTTGCCGGTCGCGGTCACGAAGATGTCGGCGCGCGGCGCGGCCTCTTCCATCGTCACGACCTCGTAGCCTTCCATCGTCGCCTGCAATGCGCAGATCGGATCGACCTCGGAGACCATGACGCGGCAGCCGGCCTGGCGCAGCGAAGCCGCCGAGCCCTTGCCGACGTCGCCGAAGCCCGCGACCATTGCGACCTTGCCCGACATCATCACGTCGGTGCCGCGGCGGATGCCGTCGACCAGCGATTCACGGCAGCCATAGAGGTTGTCGAACTTCGACTTGGTGACGCTGTCGTTGACGTTGATCGCGGGGAACAGCAGCTTGCCCGCCTTCTCCATCTCGTACAGACGGTGCACGCCCGTGGTGGTCTCTTCCGAGACGCCCTGGATGTTCTTGGCGATCTCGGCGAACCAGCCCTTCGGCTTCTCCTTCAGCAGGCGCTTGATCAGCGCGAAGAAGACTTCTTCTTCCTCGGAACCAGGCTTGTCGAGGAACGCGACGTCGCCCTGCTCGGCGCGCAGGCCGTGATGCACCAGCATGGTGGCATCGCCGCCGTCATCGAGGATCATGTTGGGCGTGCCGCCGCCGTGCCAGTCGAACAGCTTTGCGGTGTAGTCCCAGTATTCGGTCAGCGTCTCGCCCTTGACCGCGAACACCGGAATGCCGGCCGCGGCGATCGCGGCCGCGGCGTGATCCTGCGTCGAGTAGATATTGCAGGAGACCCAGCGGATGTCGGCGCCGAGCACGGCCAGCGTCTCGATCAGGACCGCGGTCTGGATCGTCATGTGCAGCGAGCCGGCGATGCGTGCGCCCTTCAGCGGCTGCTTGGGGCCGTACTCCTCGCGGGTCGCGATCAGGCCGGGCATCTCGGTCTCGGCCAGCGAGATCTCCTTGCGGCCGAACTCGGCGAGCGAAATTTCCTTGACGATATAGTCGGTGAAGCCGGGCTTCGTGGGGGCGTTCATGAGAGCGTCCTGTTGTTGAATTGGTCGTTCCGGGCCGCCGCGCAGCGGCGAACCCGGAATCTCGAATTGATGGAAAAGGATTCCGGGTTCGCTCGCTCGCGCGAGCGCCCCGGAATTACGCAAGGTTCAGAGCGCGCGCTTGAGCGACTCGACGAGATCGGTCTTCTCCCAGGAGAAGCCGCCCTCATTGTCCGGCGTGCGGCCGAAATGGCCGTAGGCCGAGGTGCGCGCGTAGATCGGACGATTGAGGTCGAGATGGGAGCGGATGCCGCGCGGCGTCAGATCCATCGCCTTCGCCGCCGCCTTCTCGAGCTCGTCCTCCGACACCTTACCGGTGCCGTGGGTGTCGATGTAGATCGAGAGCGGACGCGCCACGCCGATCGCGTAGGCGAGCTGCAGCGTGCAGCGGTCGGCAAGACCGGCCGCGACGATGTTCTTGGCGACGTAGCGCGCGGCATAGGCCGCCGAGCGGTCGACCTTGGTCGGATCCTTGCCGGAGAACGCGCCGCCGCCATGCGGGGCCGCTCCGCCATAGGTGTCGACGATGATCTTGCGGCCGGTCAGGCCGGAATCGCCGTCGGGACCGCCGATGTAGAACTTGCCGGTCGGATTGATGTGCCAGATCGTCTTGCCGTTGATCCACTCCTTCGGCAGCGCCTCGCGCACATACGGCTCGACGATGTCGCGGATCTGGCTGGACGAGAGGTCCTCGACCAGATGCTGGTGCGAGACCACGATCTCGCGGACGCCGACCGGCTTGCCGTTCTCGTACTGCACGGTCACCTGGCTCTTGGAGTCCGGACCCAGCACCTTCTCCTTGCCGGAGTGGCGCGCTTCGGAGATCAGCCGCAGGATCTTGTGAGCATAGAAGATCGGCGCCGGCATCAGGTCCGGCGTCTCGTTGGTGGCGTAACCGAACATGATGCCCTGGTCGCCGGCACCCTCTTCCTTGACCTCACCCGGCTGCAGCGCATCGACGCCCTGCGCGATGTCGGCCGACTGCGGATGCAGCAGGATCTCGATGTCGCAGGTCTTCCAGTGGAAGCCGTCCTGCTCGTAGCCGATGTCCTTGATCGCGTCGCGCACGACGCCCTCGATGTGCTCATTGGTGACCGAGCTCGGGCCGCGGGTTTCGCCGGCGATCACCACCTTGTTGGTCGTCGCGAGCGTTTCGCACGCCGCACGGATCTGCCACGGGTCGATGCCCGCCTTGGGGCCCTCGCGATAGAACAGATCGACGATCTCATCCGAGATGCGATCGCAGACCTTGTCCGGATGGCCTTCCGAGACCGACTCGCTGGTGAAGAGATAAGACGCGCGCATCAAGCAAACCCCTTGTTTCGTCGAAGTCCGACGTTGGTTGGTGAATATGTCCCCGGAATGTCAGTCTCGTCGCCGCGAGATGACGTAGGATTCGTCGTAGAACCACAGCCCGTTGTGTTTGCGGAGAACTTCGCGCGTAGCCTCGAGAGCTCGTCCGTTTTCGGTCGTTTCGGTCAACCGCTCATCTTCGATCTGCGCGACATACACCGCCGCATTCCACGCTGCAAAGGCCGTCGAGGTTCCGATCGAACCGGTCACCTCATTGGGCAGCGCCTCCATATCATATCGGAAGATCGAACGGTTATCGGCGTAGGCGTTGAAGTTCAGCTCACGACCGGCCGACCCCAACTCGTATTTCACCGCGCGCAGTATCTCATGACGGCTGACGGCGAAAGGATTTTCTCCGGGCCAGACGGCTTGAATGATTTCAAGCGCGGGATCGCTTCCGTGGGAGTGGATTCCTATCAGCCGTCCGCCGCCGCGCAACGCGCGGGCCAGCGGCGCGATGATCCGCTTGGCGCGGAAATTCACCGAGGATTTGGCCCGATACGGCTGCGAGGCGATCACAAGATCGAAATTGGCCTCGGTGCGGCCGGCCCGGGGAATGATGGAATCGAGCAGGAAGCGGTGGTCGTCGCGGTACAGCACCAGCGCCACCGGCCGCTCATAGATCGGCATCGCATTGCCGGGGCTGAGATTGGCCCGCCAGTTCTGCTCAAGGAATGGGCCGAGTTCCGCGATCTGGGCCTCGAATTCACCCGAGGAGGCCCCGCGCAGCGCCACCTCGTGCCAGATCATGCTGGCGGCCGCCGTGGAGTTCTTGGGCGTCAGCCAGGGCGCCTCGGCGTAGTACATGTTGGTGAACACGAAGACGCTCGCCGGGTGCTCGAACAGGCGGTCGGGGACCTTGTCCAGGGTGAGGCGGACGTCCTCCAGGCTCAGTTCCTTACCGGCGACATAGAACGGCATATGTGGGAAGCGGCCATGCATGGCACGCAGGACCCGCGCCAGCACGGTGCCGTCGCCCATCCCGGCATCGAACACCCGCAGCGCGGGCGGCCGCGGATGGATGGCGGCCAGTTCCAGCGAGACCCGGTCGGCGATCACCCGCTTCTCGCTGCAGGTATGCACGAACAGCAGATAGCGCTGACGGTTCTCGAAAAAGCGGAAATTGCCCCGCGGATCGCGCTTCTCCGGCGGAACCACCAGGCCGCGCGGCGGCGGCACGCCACCCGGGGTCGAGGTCGCAATGAAGGCATTGATGCGGTCGAGCGTGTCGATGGTGATGCGCTTGCCCTCGCGCAGCCGGTGCACCAGCTTGCCGTCGTTGACGGCACGGCGGCCGAACGTCGTCTCCGCCATGTCGGAGCGGCGGCAGAAATCCGTGATCTGACTGAGGATTTCGTCGTTCTTCATGGGGCCTGGGGTGGGCGGCGGCGAGTGGGCAGAAAGTGGGCAGAGATAGTGTGCAGCGGCGTATTACCATCATTTTCCCACCAGTTGAACCCCCCTTTACTGCCCGATCACCAAACACGCATAGATCGCCTCGCCCTCGCCGATCGCCATAACGGCTTACCCGTGGATGACCGATGCGCCGCCTGCTCCTGATCCCCGCCTTCCTTGCCGCCCTGCTCTGGTCGGCGCCCTGCCTCGCCCAGCCGCGCGCGCAACTCGGCCCGCTCTGCACGACCGACACGACACCGGCCGACCAGATGATCGACGCCTGCAGCAAGATCATCGCGCTGAAGGTGTTTTCCGGCGAGAAACTCGCGACCATCTATTTCTGGCGCGCGGTCGGCTGGAACAAGAAGGGCAACTACGCGCAGGTGATCGCTGACGCCACCGAGGCGCTGCGCCTCAAGCCGAGCACCGCCGTCTACAATCTGCGCGGCTCAGCCTATTACGACAAGGGCGAGTACGACATTGCGATCGCCGACTTCAACGACGCGCTGCGCATGGGGCCGCCGAACGGCATCATCTTTCACAACCGCGGCAACGCCTATCGCGGCAAGGGCGACTACGCCAAGGCGATCGCCGATTATGACGCGGCGATCAAGGCCGGTCCGAAGTCGGCCTTCTCCTACCAGAACCGCGGCTCCTCGAAGCAGGCGCTCGGCGATCTCGACGGCGCGCTCGCCGACATCAACGAAGCCGTCAGGATCGATCCGTCGCTGCCGCAGCCATTGATCAGCCGCGCCGTGATCTGGCGCGCCAAGGGCGACATCGCACGCGCGATTGCGGACACCTCCGAAGCGATCCGGCTCGCGAAGGCGAAGGCGCCCGTCAACATCATGACGCCGCCAGGCAGCGTCTTGATCTCGGCCTATACCCAGCGCGGCCTCAGCTATGAGGCAAAGGGCGATGCCGCGCACGCCAAGGAAGACTACGCCTCCGTGCTCGAGGGCGTCGCGTCCGACGCCGGCAGCAAGGCCAACCAGGCCACCGCCAAGGTGCGGCTGGCACTGCTCAAGGAGGCCGATTTAGCACCGCGCAACGATGCAGCCCCCCGCAAGGCAGCGACGGCACCTGCCGCCGAGAGCAGCCCGACCGCGCCACCGGCAGGCTCCGTCACCGCACCGGCGCCGCCCGCCGCGCCGTCACAGGCCGCAGCAACCAGCCGGCGCGTCGCGCTGGTGATCGGCAACGGCGCTTATGGACATGTGAAGGCGCTGCCCAATCCGCCGAACGATGCGCGTGCCATCGCCAAGAGCCTGCGCGAGATCGGCTTCACCGTCTCCGAGGGCCTCGATCTCAATCGCGACGCGATGCAGAAGACGATCCACGACTTCCTGCGCGAGGCGGCACGGTCGCAGATCGCCGTGGTCTACTACGCCGGTCATGGCGTGCAGGTCGATGGCCGCAACTATCTCGTGCCGGTCGATATCGAGTTCAAGGCGGGCGGCCGCATGACCGACGCGATGGTCGACATGGACACCATCATGGCCGGTCTCGACGATCAGATCCGCACCAACATCCTGATCCTCGATGCCTGCCGCAACAATCCGATGGCGCCGCAGGTCGCGTCCGCAGGTCCGAGCCGCGGCATCGAGGCCGGCTCCGGCCTTGCCGCGCCCGCCTCGCTCGGATCGGGCTCGACGCTCGGCGCCGGCACGCTGATCGCATTTGCGACCGCGCCGGGCCAGGTCGCGCTCGACGGCGAAGGCGCCAACAGCCCGTTCTCGGCGGCACTGTCGCGCCATGTCGGCACGCCCGGCCTCGAGGTGCAGCAGATGCTGACCCGCGTCCGCGCCGAGGTCGTCGCCGCGACCAAGGGCAAGCAGGTGCCGTGGTCGAACTCCTCCCTGCTCGGCGAGGTCTATCTGGCGGAGAAATGACGACGTGATCGCTAACGCGTCACTTGCCCCACACCTCGTTCGCGACCTCGACCGCGAGCCGCAGCTTGGCCCACTGCTCTTCCTCGGAGAGGATGTTGCCCTCCTCGGTGGAGGCAAAGCCGCATTGCGGCGACAGGGCGAGCTGCTCAATCGGGGCAAACTTCGATGCTTCCTCCAGCCGCCGCTTGATGTCGTCCTTCTTCTCGAGCTCGCCGAACTTCGAGGTGATGACGCCGACCACCACGACCTTGTTGCCCTTGGGCAGGAAGCGCAGCGGCTCGAAGCCACCGGCACGATCGGAATCATACTCGAGGAAGTAGCCGTCGTAATTGGTGCCGGCTAGCATGGTCTCGGCGACCGGCTCATAGCCGCCCGAGGAGATCCAGGTCGAACGGAAATTGCCGCGGCAGACATGGGTGGTGATCACCATGTCGGACGGACGATCGGCGATCGCGTAATTGATGACCCGGGCGTAGATCTCCTGCAGGCCGTCGGGATTGTCGCCGCGGTCGCGCGACTTCTGCAGTTCCTCCTGCGAGCACAGATAGGCCCACACCGTGTCGTCGAATTGCAGGTAACGGCAGCCGGCGTCGTAGAACGCCTTGACCGCCTTGCGATAGGTCTTGCCGAGGTCCTGGTAGAATTCCTCGAGGTCCGGGTAGACCTCCTTCGAGATCAGCTTGCGGCCGCCGCGGAAGTGCAGCACCGCCGGCGACGGGATCGTCATCTTCGGCGTGACATGCGCCTGGTCGGCGTACTTCTTCAGGAACCTGAAGTGATCGAGCATCGGGTGATGATCGGAGAAGTCGAGCTTGCCGATCACCCTGATGGCGTCGTGCCGGGTCTGCACGCCCGCGAACTGGATGCCCATGTCGGGGTGGAACAGCTCGCAACCGGTCAGGTGGCTGAGGAAATCGAAGTGCCACCACGAGCGGCGGAACTCGCCGTCGGTCGCAAGCTTCAAGCCGACCGAGGCCTGCTTGTGCACGACTTTCTCGATTTCCATGTCCTCGACCTTGCGCAACTCGTCGGCCGAGATCTCGCCCTTCTCCAATCTGGCGCGCGCTTCCTTGATCTTCGGCGGCCGCAACAGGCTGCCGACCTCGTCGGCGCGGAACGGAGGCTTGGTTCGCTGCATGGTCAACTCCCGAACGTTTCTAATGTGCCTTCTAATGTGCCTTGGCCCCGGAGACGCCGAGGTGGCGCTCGAGGACGGAGGGATCGGCTTTCAGCGCAGTGCTTGCGGCATCGTGCACGATCATGCCGCGTTCCAATATCACAACGCGGTCGGCGAGCCCGAGAATCTTTTGTGCATTCTGCTCGACGATGATCGAGCAGATGCCACCGGCGCGCGTGATGGTTCCGATCGCCTTTAGCAATTCCTCAACAATGATCGGCGCGAGGCCTTCGGTCGGCTCGTCGAGCAGCAGCACTTTCGGGTTCAAGGTCAGCGCGCGGCCGATCGCGAGCATCTGCTGCTCGCCACCCGACAGCTGGTTGCCGAAATTGCCGCGCCGCTCCTTCAGCCGCGGAAACATCTCGTACACCCGCTCGACCGTCCACGGCCCAGGCTGCGCCACCGCGGTCATGTTTTCTTCCACCGTCAGCGAGCGGAAGATGTTGCGCTCCTGCGGCACCCAGCCGATCCCTGCGCGGGCGCGCTGGTCGGGCCGCATCGCGGTGATGTCGTGGCCTGCCAGCGCGACGCTGCCACTGAGGCGCCTGACGATGCCGACGATCGAATTGATCAGCGTGGTCTTGCCGGTGCCGTTGCGGCCGAGCAGCGCGAGCACCTGGCCCTCGGCGAGCGAAAGCGACATATCGGGCAGCACCACCGCCTCGCCATATCCGGCGCGCAGGCCCTTGATGGAGAGCAGGTCAGGCATCGGCGGCCTCGCCGAGATAGACCGCCCTGACCTGCGGATCGCGCGCGACCTCGTCGGGTGCGCCCTCGGTGAGCAGGCCGCCATTGACCAGCACCGAGATGCGGTCGGCAAAGGAGAACACGAGGTCCATGTCGTGCTCGATCAGGAGCACGGTGACGTCGCGCGGCAGCGCCGCCACCGCCGCCAGGATATCATGGCGCTCGCTCTCGGGCACGCCGGCCGCGGGCTCGTCGAGCAGCAGCACCCGCGGCTTCGCGGCGATCGCGACCGCGATCTCGAGCAGCCGCTGCTTGCCATAGGGCAATGTCGAGGTGAGCTCTGTCATCACATCGAGCAGATCGAAGCGCGACAATATCTCGGCGATCTCGGCGTTGACGTCGCTGCGTGTCCCCATCCGCCGCCACCAGTCGCCGCCGCGGCCCATCCGCTCAGAAACGGCGAGTCCGATGGTCTCGAGCGGGGTCAGGTCGGCATAGAGCTGGTTGATCTGGAAGGTGCGCGACAGTCCGCGCAGCACCCGCTTGTGCACGGAGAGGCCGGTGATGTCGCTGCCTTCGAGCAGGATGCGTCCGCTGTTCGGCGTCAGCACCCCGGTAAGCTGATTGATGACGGTGGTCTTGCCGGCGCCGTTCGGTCCGATCAACGCGTGGCGGGCGCCCTGCATCACCTGCAGCGAGAGATCGCGGGTGACGCGAAGGCCGCCGAAGGATTTTTCCAGGCTGCGGGTCTCCAGCGCGATCGTCATGACGCATCGCTCTCCGGCACGGCGACGGCGGCCTTGCGGCCGGCGAACTGGCGGATAATCAGGTTCGGCACGAACAGCACCCAGCGGTGGATGCGCGCGCGGCCGACCAGCACGATCACGACCAGCACGAGGCCGATCCAGAACAGCCAGTATTGCGGGGTGAGGGTCTGAAACAGCTCCTGCAGCATCTTGAACACGACGGCGCCGATCAGCCCGCCATAGAGATAGCCGGTGCCGCCGATCACCAGCACCAGCATCAGGTCGGCGGAGCGCTCGAAGGAAAACACGTCGAGCGAAGCGAGCGCCGTGGTCTGGGTGAACAGCGCGCCGGCGATCCCGGCATAGAATGCGGCGAGCGTATAGACCGCAATCAGGCGGCGGTTGACCGGCACGCCGATCGCGGCCGCGCGCAGCGGATTGTTCCGGATCGCGCGCAGCGACAGGCCGAACGGCGAATGCACGACGCGGCGGGCAAACAGGAACAAGATGAACAGCACGATCAGCGAGTAGAAGAACCCGGTCTTGCCGAACATGTCGAAGCCGAACAGCCCGAGGATCGGCTGCATCTCGATGCCCTGCAGGCCGTCGGTGCCGCCGGTGAAGTTGGAGAAGCGTTCGGCGAGTGCTTCGAGCAGCAGCGCGATGCCGAGCGTCACCATCAGCCGCGTCAGGTCGACGCCGCGGATGACGAGGAAGCTGGTCAGGAAACCGAGCACCGCGGCAACGAGACCGGCGACGACCAGCGCGATGACGGGCTCGTTGATGATGCCGTGCAGCGCCAGCAGCCCTGCCGAATAGGCGCCGACGCCGAAGAAGGCCGCATGGCCCAGCGAGACGATGCCGGCGTAGCCGAGGATCAGGTCGAGCGACAGCGCGAACAGGCCGAGCCGCACGATGTCGGTCATGATCAGGTAGCGCGACGGGAACAGGAAGGCGCAGGCGAGCGTCAGCACCCAGAAGGCGACCTCGCTGATCCGCCAGCGCGCGCTGGCCATCGCGTGAGTGGAGACGTCGGACAGCGCGGTCATGCCCGCCTCACCGCGCCGCGGTGCGGCCGAACAGGCCGTTGGGGCGCCAGAGCAGGATCACGATCATCACCGTGTAGATCACGAAGGGTCCGACCTTGGGCACGTAATATTTGCCGGCGACGTCGGCGACGCCGAGCAGCAGCGAAGCGAGGAACGGCCCGGTGATCGAGGATGAACCGCCGACGGTGACGACGATCAGGAAGTAGATCATGAATTTCAGCGGGAAGTATGGATCGAGCCCGAGGATCTCCGCGCTCAACGCGCCGCCGAGGCCGGCCAGACCACAGCCGAAGGCGAAGGTGAAGGCGAACACCTGCGGCACGTTGATGCCGAGCCCGATCGCGGCGCGCGGATCGTCGACCGCGGCGCGCAGGCGGCTGCCGAACCGCGTTTTCGCCAGGACGAGTTGCAGCGCCAGCGTGAGCAGGCCGCAAATCACGACGATCATCAGCCGGTAGCGTCCGATGCCGACGCCGAACAGATCGATCTGGCCTTCCAGCGCTGCGGGCAGCTTGATGAAGACCCGCGACGATCCCATGATGTAGTCGACCGCCGCGACCGACATGAAGACGAGACCGATCGAGAACAGCACCTGATCGAGATGGCTGCGGGCATAGAGATGGCGGTACAGCGTGCGCTCCAGCGCGATGCCAATCACCGCGCTTCCGACAAAGGCGAGCGGCAGGCCTGCGAAGAACGGCCAGCCGGAGTTGTTGACCAGCACGGCACAGATATAGCCTCCGGCCATGGCGAAGGCGCCGTGTGCGAGATTGACGAAGTTCATCAACCCGAGCGTCACCGCCAGCCCGCAAGCGAGCACGAACAGCAGCATGCCGTAGGCGACGCCGTCAAACAGATTGGTGAGGATAGAGGCCATGGAGAGTCGACGAATCCTGCTAGTAACTCGTCATTCCGCGGCAGCGTGCTAGCGCTGAACCCGGAATCTTCTTCGATAATATCAAGATCCCGGGTTCGCGCTAAGGCGCGCCCCGGGATGACGCGCTTTCGCGCGTCACTTCTTGGTCTTGCCGGAATCCTTGACGGCCTCGAAGGTTGCGAACTCGACGTTGTAGAGCTCGCCGTCGACCTTCTCGACCTTGCGGATATAGATGTTCTGCACGATGTCGCGGGTTTCCGGATCAATCGAGATCGGGCCGCGCGGGCTCTCCCACTTCATGCCCTTCATCGCCTCGATCAGCTTGTCGCCGTCGGTTGCGCCATTGGTCTTCTTCAGCGCCTCGTAGATCAGATGGATGCCGTCATAGCCGCTCACCGCCATGAAGCCCGGTCGGTTGCCGTATGCCTTTTTGTAGGCGGCGACGAAATCCTTGTTCATCGCCGACGGATGCGCCGCCGAATAAAGATGCGCCGTCACCGCGCCGAGCGCGGCATCGCCCATGTTGTTGAGCAGATCGTCGTCCATCACGTCGCCGGGGCCGATCACCTTGATGCCGCTCTTGTCGAGCCCGCGCTCGGCATATTGCTTCATGAAATTGCCGCCCTGCCCCGCCGGCACGAACACGAACATCGCGTCGGGCTTGGCATCCTTCATGCGCTGCAGGAACGGCGCGAAGTCAGGATTGGCGAGCGGGACCTTGACCTCTTCCACGACCTCGCCGCCGCCGGCGGTGAAGTGCTGCTTGAAGAAGGTCAGCGCGTCGTTGCCCGGCGCATAATCCGAGGTCAGCGTCGCAACCTTCTTGATGCCGTTCTTGACCGCCCAGTCGCCGATGATGGTGGAGGATTGCGCCAGCGTGAAGCTGGTGCGCACGATATAGGGCGAGCGCTCGGTGATGATCGAGGTGCCGGCCGCCATCACGACTTCCGGGATCTTCGCCTGCGTCGCCAGCGGCGCCGCGGCAAGCGCCGCGGGCGTCACGCCGAAGCCGGCGATGAAGCTGACCTTGTCGTTGACGATCAGCTCCTGCGCGAGCCGCTTGGTGTTGTCGGGCACCGCGGCGTCGTCCTTCAGGATGATCTCGATCTTCTTGCCGGCGACGATGTCGCCCTTCTGCTGCATATAGAGCTTGATCGCATTATCGATCTGCTTACCGGTCGACGCCTGGCCGCCGGTCATCGGCAGGATCAGGCCGATCTTGACGGTGTCTTCCGCCCGCGCCGGCGCGCTGGCGCACAATCCCGGAAGCACGGCCGAAGCGGCGCCCCACAGCAACATTTTGCGACGATTGAACATCGACGTCCCTCCCCCTTCCATTCTTCTGCGTCGAGCCGAGTCCCCCGGCCCTTGCCCTAACTTAACCCAACCATGTCACGGCCAAGGCGCAACGCGACAAGGCGTCTCCCCGTGCCCTCTGTCAATCGGACGATGGACGTGTGTCGCGCGGGATGCGATCAGGCTCGCGGACGAGACCAGTATCAGGGTACCAAAGCCGATCCCCGAAATTCAATGCCCCGCGAGAACCGGTCTCGCGCGCAAGGGCTTCGCGGGCTCGATTCATTTGTACGATCGTACAAACAAAGCGGCGATGTCAACAAACAAGCACAATTGCAGCCGAACGGTCGCGCCCGACGTCCATCATCCATAAAGACCAGGGTTGTATGCTGCCTCCCATGCCGATCGTCACGCGCCACATCCCCGTCCTGATTGCCCTCGCGCTCGCGGCCTGCGCGCTCGGGGGATGCAGCACCGTGAACCAAAAGCTCTCGTCCGGCATGGCCGACTACATTCCGGCCTGGGCCGGCGGCCTGCCCGCGGATGCGCCGCCGCGGCAGGGCACCCCGGAATACGACAAGTTCATGCAGGAGCGGGAACGCAAGCGCCAGATCCCCGCGGCCGAGCGCGGCGACGACGCCAAGCCGGCCGCGACCACGCAGGGCGCGGCCCACTGAGTCGATGCTCTGGTCGAGGGAGTCCTCTCTCCCGAGGATTTCGCCGCGGCAGCCGAGTTCGACCACGGCATGAATTGCGGGTCAGTCGACGAACACCACGGTCTTGCGGCCGTTGAGAATGACACGGTCGGCGAGATGGTAACGGATCGCGCGCGCCAGCACGCGGCGCTCGATGTCGCGGCCCTTGCGCACCAGATCCTCCGGCGTGTCGCGATGGCTGATACGCTCGACGTCCTGGTCGATGATCGGCCCCTCGTCGAGATCGCTGGTGACGTAATGCGCGGTGGCGCCGATCAGCTTGACGCCGCGCTCATGGGCCTGGTGGTAGGGCTTGGCGCCCTTGAAGCCCGGCAGGAAGGAATGATGGATGTTGATGCAGCGGCCCGATAGCCGCGCGGACATCTGGTCCGACAGGATCTGCATGTAGCGGGCCAGCACCACGAGATCGGTGTTGGTGTCCTGGGCCAGCTGCCACACCGCGTCTTCCTGCTGCCGCTTGGTCTCTTTCGTCACCGGCAGATGATGGAACGGGATGTCGCCGAAATCGAGCGAACCATAGCTCTCGCGCGGGTGGTTGGAAACGATCGCGGTCGGGATCATCTCCAATTCGCCGGTGCGCCAGCGATAGAGGATGTCGACCAGGCAGTGATCGGACTTCGACACCAGCAGCATTACCCGGCGGCGGCTTGCGCGATCGCGCATCTGCCATTCCATGGCGAAACGTTCGGCGATCGCGGCAAAGCCGGTCTGCAGCGCAGCCAGCTCCACCGCGAGGTCGGCCGCGGTGAACACCACGCGCATGAAGAACTTGCCGGTCTCGATATCGTCGAACTGCTGGGCGTCCAGGATGTTCTGCCCGTTATGCGCGAGGAAGGTCGAGACCGCCGAGACGATCCCCGGGCGGTCCGGACAGGACAGGGTCAGAACGAATTGATGGTCGGGCATGCCAATTGACCAAAGCTTGAGCGGGTAAGTGGAATTTTCGGCCCTCGTCTACACCGCAGGCGGCCTTGCGCCAATCCCGGCGTGGGGGTCAAATCGAACAAATGACGACAATGTTTGTTAGGGACCATCATGGCTGACCGGCTGAACGGCTACCGCATCCTGATCCTCGAGACCCGCGAGGAGGCGCAGTTTTCCCGCCTGCTCGCCGAACAGGGCGCCGACGTGCTGCAATGCCCGATGTTCACCATCCACGATGCGCCTGACCCGGCGCCGATCGAGGCCTGGATTCGCCGCGCCATCGAACGGCCGCTCGACGACCTCGTGCTGATGACCGGTGAAGGGCTGCGCCGCCTGATGAAGGTCGTGCGCCGGATCGGGGTCGAGGCGGAGTTTGTCACCAGCCTCGGCAAGACGCGCAAATTCGCCCGCGGCCCCAAGCCCGGCCGCGCGCTGCGCGAGATCGCCCTGGAGCCGCAAATGACGACGGAGAAGCCGACCTCGGAAGGCGTCGCTGAGATGCTGTCGAAGCTCGACCTGAGCGGCCATCGGCTCGGCCTGCAGCTTTATCCGGACAAGGACCACGCCACCTTGATCGGCGCGATCAAGGCATGTGGCGCCGAGGTCGATACGGTGCTGCCCTATGTCTATGATGCGCAAGCCGCCGACACCAACATCGTCACCGCGATCGAGGAGATGGCTCAGGGCCGCATCGATGCGATCGCGCTGACCAATCTCGGCCAGGTCCGCCGCCTCGTCGAGGTGGCACGGGCGCGCGGTTGCGAGGACAGGTTACGCGAGGGGCTCGCGCGTACGCCGATCGCTTCGGTCGGACCGGCGGTATCGGATGAACTCAAGTCCCAAGGCCTGCGCACCGACATCTACCCGGCCGAAGACGCCTTCTTCATGCGGCCGTTGATAGCGGCGATGGCGGCAGCGCTTTCAAAAAATCCGCCGCGCGCGGCGGCGCGAAGTTAATCCACCTTGGCGCCAGCGAACTTGACCACCTTGCCCCACTTCTCGGTCTCGTCCGCCACCAGTCTGCCGAAGTCGGCAGCCGAGCCCGGCAGCAGCATCGCGCCGAGTTCGGTGAACCGCGCCTTCGCCTTGGGATCGGCGAGGATTTCATTGACGGCCTTGTTGAGCTTGTCGACGATTTCGGGCGGCGTGTTCTTCGGCGCTGCGAGGCCGTACCAGGCGCTCGCCTCGTAGCCCGGCAGGAAATCGGCGACCGGCGGCAGATCCGGAAGCACGTCCGAACGGGTCGTGCTGGTGACGGCAAGTCCGCGCAGCTTGCCGGATTTGACGTGCTCGGCACAGGTCGGAAGATTGTCGAACATCACCTGCATCACGCCGGAGAGCATGTCGGTGATCGCCGGCGCGCCGCCCCGGTAGGGCACGTGCTGCATCTTGATGCCGGTGAGCATCTTGAACAGTTCGCCCGACATGTGGATCGTCGAACCGTTGCCTGACGAAGCCATGTTGAGCTTGCCGGGATTGGCCTTTGCATAGGCGATCAATTCGGGAATCGACTTGATCGGCAACGACGGGTGCACCACCACAACGTTGGGAAAGCGAATGATGCCCGCGATCGGCTCCATCTCGCGCATGAAATCGAAGGGCAGTTTTTCGTAGAGCGTCGCGTTGATCGCATTTGCCGGCGCGACCAGCAGCAGCGTGTAGCCGTCGGGCGCCGCGCGCAGCGCCGCCTCCGTGGCGATGTTGGTGCCGCCGCCCGGCCGGTTCTCGATAATGAAGGATTGCCCGAGCTTTTCCGACAGCCACTGCCCCATCAGGCGCGCCGTGAGGTCTGCCGAACCGCCGGGGGTGTAGCCGATCACGAGGCGAACCGGCCGCGCCGGATAAGTCTCGGCACGCGCGCTTCCAAATGTGAGCGGAAGCGCAGCCGTACCGGCTGCAAGGTGCAGGAATTGGCGGCGCAGAATTTTCATGATGCCTCCACCGACGCACTGGCGGCTCTTGCGGCCGCTCGGGCACGCGCATCCTATCGCGCGGCGTCGCCAAGCCGACAGATATTCTCAGTCGGAGGGCGGGAGGATCACCGCGTCACTTCGTCTCGTTCAGATAGGCCTGATAGGCGAGCTTGATGCCATCCTCGAGCGAGGTGGTGGCGCGCCAGCCGAGCCTGGCCAGACGGCTGACGTCGAGCAGCTTGCGCGGCGTGCCGTCCGGGCGCGAGGTGTCGAAGCTGATCTCGCCGCGATAGCCGACGGCGGCGGCGACCACGCGGGCGAATTCGGCGATGGTGATGTCCTCGCCGGTGCCGATATTGACCAGGTCCGGCGACGAATAGGTCTTCATCAGATGGATGCAGGCGTCGGCGAGATCGTCGACATAGAGGAATTCGCGGCGCGGCGTGCCGGTGCCCCACACCACGACATTGGCGGCCCCGGAGACCTTGGCCTCGTGGAAGCGGCGGATCAGCGCGGCGACGACGTGGCTGTATTCGGGATGATAATTGTCGCCGGGACCGTAGAGATTGGTCGGCATTACGCTGATGAAATCGGCGCCATACTGGCTGCGATAGGCCTCGGCCATCTTGATGCCGGCGATCTTGGCGATGGCATAGGGCTCGTTGGTCGGCTCCAGCGGGCCGGTCAGCATCGAATCCTCGCGCAGCGGCTGCGGCGCCAGGCGCGGATAGATGCAGGACGAGCCGAAGAACATCAGCTTCTCGCATCCATTGGCATGGGCGGCCTGGAGCACATTGGTCGAGATCGCGAGATTGTCGTAGAGGAATTCGGCCCGCAGCGTGTTGTTGGCGACGATGCCGCCGACCTTGGCGGCGGCGAGGAACACGGCCTGCGGCCGCTTCGCGGCAAACCAG